>NZ_MWOM01000052.1:0-30854 GCF_012931925.1 Acidovorax sp. SRB_24 | reverse complement strand
GAAGGCCACGCCCAGGCGCGCAGCGCCAAGCCCGCAGCCAGCACGGCCAGCGCGCCCAGCAGCACGTGGCGCGCGCCCAGGCGCTGCTGCAGCGCCGGTCCGCACCAGGCGCCAGGCCCATCAGCAGCATGGGCCGCAGCGTGAGCCAGGCCATGCCGCGCACATCGAGGCCCGTGGCGGCGGCGATGTCGTGCGCGAGCGGGCCCACGGCCGTGAGAAAGGGGCGCAGGTTCAGCGCCGTGAGAACACCACCACGGCCAGCCACAGTCCCTGGCGGGCCGGTGCCTGCACCTGCACCTGCACTGGCTCGGGCGCGGCGGTGCGGACGGCGGCGCTGCCCATGTCAGGCGGCCGCCCCCGGACCGGCCGGCGCGTCGCCATAGAGCTGCTGCGCTGTCACGCCGGTCTCGAGCCGCGTGAGCGGCAGCGGCGGGGGGTCGAGCGGCAGGCGCAGCGCTGCATACGCCGCGGCGCTCGACAGCCCGTAGGGCGCAGCGTCGTCGTTGTCGAACGCGTAATACACCGCCTGCACGCCGCCCATGACCATGGCCGCCAGGCACATGGGGCATGGGTGGCTGCTGGCATAGACCACGCAGCCGTCCAGGCGCGGGCGGCCGAGGTGGCGACTGGCGGCGCGCAGCGCCTGCATTTCGGCGTGGGCGGTGGGATCGTGGCTGTGCACAATCTCGTTGACGCCGCTGGCAATGCGCTCGCCGCCGAGCGCCAGCACGGCGCCAAACGGGCGCCCGCCGCGCACGCGGTTGGCCTGCGCCAAGCGCACGGCCTCGCGCAGCAAAGAGGTGTGGTCGGACATGGAACGGGCTCCTGGGGGCAAGCGGAAAAACGGTCGGTGAAATGGCGCATTTCAGCGCGCGCCGGCCGCGCGCAGCAGCGCAGCGAGGGCGCTGTGGCCGCGCTGCTCGGCATGGCGCAGCGGTGCCACGCCGCCGTGGTCAGGCAGGTTGACGTCGGCGCCCGCGGCGATCAGGGCCTGGCCAATGGCCACGCGGTTCCGCGCCGTGGCCAGCAGCAGCGGCATGCGCGTGCCGCCGCAGGCCAAGGTCACAGGGTGGAAACGCATGGAAAGAAAACAGCGGAAAGCGCCAACGGATGCCAACGCAGGGCGCACAGGGTAACAAAGCGGTTTTGGCCACGGTGCTCGAGCAGGCATGCGCTGCGCCGGCCGGCGCGCGGGCGCCAGGGGCACTCAAGGATCCAACCCTCCCTGGGCTCGCGTGGGCCCTGGCGCGCCCATGCGGCGTTGTCCGGCACGCGCTGCGCCCGCGCCATGCTAGTTTGAAGTACCGAATGTTTCAGAGGACTTGCCATGCCCCTGCCTGCCCATGCGCACACGCCCACGCCACTGCCCCCGGTGGGCACGCCTCCCATCGACAAGCCGCCGCAGCCCACCTGGGTGCCCGAGCCGCCTGTGGTGGAGCCGCCTGCGGTGCCAGGCGAAACCCCGGTGCCCAATCCGACGCTGCCGGGGCCGCGCGAGTCCCCCGTGATCGATCCGCCGCCCTTTCACTGAGGGCCGGCTCCGCGGCGGCCCGCACCCAAAGGCCTGCCCTACACCACGCCGCGGGCGCGCAGTTCGGCCCGCTGCGCCGCATCCACCCCCAGCACCTGCAGCACCTCGTCGGTGTGCTGGCCCAGCGCTGGCGGCGCGTGGCGCAGCACGGGCGGATGGGCCGACAGGCGCAGCGGGCTGGCCACGCCGGTGATCTGCGCGACGCCGTCGCCCGCGTCGCGCGGCAGCGCCACGCGCAGGCCGCGCGCGCGCACCTGGGCGTCGTCGAAGGCCTGGGCAATGGTGTTGATGGGGCCGCAGGGCACGGCCTTGTCTTCGAGCAGCGCAATCCACTCGGCGGTCGTGCGCGTGCGCGTCACGGCCTCCATGGCCGGGATCAGTGCGGCGCGGTGCTTCACGCGCAGGGTGTTGCTGGCAAAGCGTGCGTCCTGCGCCCATTCGGGGTGGCCAGCGGCGGCGCAAAAACGCGCGAACTGGCCATCGTTGCCGATCGCCAGCAGCATGGAACCATCCTGCGTCGCAAAGTCCTGGTAGGGCGCCAGGCTCGGGTGACTGTTGCCCTGGCGCCCCGGCGCCACGCCCGTGGCCAAAAAGCCGGCCGCCTGGTTCGCCAGGATGGCCATGCCCACGTCTAGCAGCGCCATGTCGATGTGCTGGCCCTCGCCCGTGCGGTGGCGCGCATGCAGCGCCGCCAGGATGGCGCTCGATGCGTACACGCCCGTGAACAGGTCGGTCAACGCCACACCCACGCGCAGCGGACCGCCGCCGGGCTCGCCGTCGGCGCGGCCGGTGATGCTCATCATCCCGGTCATGGCTTGGATCATCAGGTCGTAGCCGGCGCGCTCGGCATACGGCCCGTCCTGCCCGAAGCCGGTGACCGAGCAGTAGACCAGGCGCGGGTTCAGCGCGCACAGGGTGGCGTGGTCCAGCCCGTAGCGCGCCAGGCCCCCGACCTTGAAGTTCTCGACCAGCACGTCGGCCTGCAGCGCCATCTGGCGGATCAGCTGCTGGCCGTCCTCGGTCGCCATGTCGATGGTGACCGAGCGCTTGTTGCGGTTGCAGGCGGTGAAGTAGCTCGCCTGCGTGGTGTCGTTGCCGTCGGCGTCCTGCAGGAACGGGGGCCCCCAGTGCCGCGTGTCGTCGCCCGCGCCGGGGCGCTCGACCTTGACCACGTCGGCGCCCAGGTCGGCCAGGATCTGCGTGCACCAGGGGCCGGCGAGCACGCGCGAGAGGTCGAGGACTTGGATGCCGGCGAGGGCGCCGGCGGGCGGGGTGAGGTCGGTCATGGTGGGCTGTGCACTCATAAATCAATAGCTTTAAGCGCTTATCCAGCAAGCGCTGGAGCCATTTTTCGCTTGAATTGCCGTTCAGTTGGCGAAGGCTGCGATGCCGGTCTGTGCGCGGCCCAGGATCAGCGCGTGCACGTCGTGCGTGCCCTCGTAGGTGTTGACCACCTCCAGGTTCACCAGGTGGCGCGCCACGCCGAACTCGTCGCTGATGCCGTTGCCGCCCATCATGTCGCGCGCCAGGCGGGCGATGTCGAGCGCCTTGCCGCAGCTGTTGCGCTTGATGAGCGACGTGGCTTCGACGGCGGCCGTGCCTTCGTCCTTCATGCGGCCCAGGCGCAGGCAGGCCTGCAGGCCGATGGCGATCTCGGTCTGCATGTCGGCCAGCTTCTTCTGGATCAGCTGGTTGGCGGCGAGCGGACGGCCAAACTGCTTGCGGTCCAGCGTGTACTGGCGCGAGGTGTGCCAGCAGAACTCGGCCGCGCCGAGCGCGCCCCAGGCGATGCCGTAGCGCGCGCTGTTGAGGCAGGTGAACGGGCCTTTCAGGCCCTGCACTTCGGGGAAGGCGTTTTCCTCGGGCACGAACACCTTGTCCATCACGATCTCGCCGGTGATGCTGGCGCGCAGGCCGACCTTGCCGTGGATGGCCGGGGCCGACAGGCCTTTCATGCCCTTGTCGAGGATGAAGCCGCGGATCGGGCCGACGGCACCCGCCTCGCTCACTTCCTTGGCCCAGACGACGAACACGTCGGCCACCGGGCTGTTGGTGATCCACATCTTGGCGCCCGAGAGCTCGTAGCCGCCGGCGACCTTCTTGGCGCGGCTGGCCATGCTGCCGGGGTCGGAGCCGTGGTCGGGCTCGGTCAGGCCGAAGCAGCCGATCCATTCGCCGCTGGCCAGCTTCGGCAGGTACTTCTGGCGCTGCGCCTCGGTGCCGAATTCATGGATCGGCACCATCACCAGCGAGCTTTGCACGCTGGCCATGGAGCGGTAGCCCGAGTCGACGCGCTCGACCTCGCGCGCGATCAGGCCGTAGGCCACGTAGTTGAGGCCGGGGCCGCCGTACTGCTCGGGGATGGTGGGGCCCAGCAGGCCGACCTCGCCCATTTCGCGAAAGATGCTGGTGTCCATCTTTTCGTGGCGGAACGCGTCGAGCACGCGCGGCGCCAGCTTGTCCTGGCAGTAGGCGGCAGCGGCGTCGCGCACCATGCGCTCGTCGTCGCTGAGCTGCAGGTCGAGCAAGAAGGGGTCTTCCCAGTGAAAAGTGGCGCGGGCCATGGCAATCTCCTGAAGGTGTAACGTGTTGTGCTAAAAGCGCATGAAGCGCCGACGGATGGCCCATCGTAGCGTGCATGGATATTGCGCCGCAAGCGAAAATGCTGAACTCAGTTATGAGAAAAAAGAACTCCTTAGAACGTGTTGCGCCACAATCGCGGCGTACCCGCCGTCCTTGACTGGAACCATGCGCCGCACCCTGCCGTCCACCCAGGCCCTGGCCTGCTTTGAAGCCGCCGCGCGGCACGAGAGCTACACGCGCGCCGCGCAGGAGCTCTCGCTCACGCAAAGCGCGGTCTCGCGCCAGATCACGGCGCTGGAAGACTTTCTGGGCGTGCCGCTGTTCCGGCGCACGCGCCACGGCGTCGCGCTCACGCCCGCCGGCACGCACTATGCGCGCCAGATCGGCCCGCGCCTGCAGGCGCTCGAGCGCGACACGCTCGACGTGATGGCGCACCAGGGCCATGGCGGTGCGCTGGCGTTGGCAGCGGTGCCCACCTTCGCCACGCGCTGGCTGATTCCGCGCCTGCCGCAGTTTGCCGCGCTGCATCCCGAGATCGTGGTGCACATCGAAACGCGCACGCGGCCGTTCCTGTTTGCCGACACCGGCTTTGACGCCGCGCTCTACGCCGGCACGCCCGAGCAGGTGGCCAACTGGCCCGGCACGCAGGCGCAGTGGCTGATGCACGAAGACGTGGTGCCGGTGTGCAGCCCGCGCCTGCTGGAGCTGGCCGCACAGCGCGGCCTGGGGCGCGCCTACCAGGGCGTGGCCGCCGAAGTGCTGGCGCAGCTGCCGCTGCTGCAGCAGAGCACACGGCCCTACGGCTGGCGCCAATGGTTCGAGGCCATGGGCGTGGAGGCGCCGCAGGCGCTCGATGGCCCGCGCTACGAGCTGTTTTCGATGCTGGCCGTGGCCGCGGCCCACGGCCTGGGCGTGGCGCTGATGCCGCCGCTCCTGATCGAGGCCGAGCTCGCGCGCGGCGAACTGGTGGTTGCCTGCCAGCGGCACCTGCGCGGCGAGCGCAGCTACTACCTGATCAGCCCGGCACAGGCGCAGCCGCCGGTGCTGGCGGCTTTTGCGCAGTGGCTGCAGGCCATGGCCGAGCCAGCGCCGGCTGCGGACCCCTCATGACGGCGTGTGGGAGGCTTGCGCCGCGCCGCCGCCTCAGAGGCGCGGCAGCAGCTGCACGATCAGCGGCACCAGAACCGCGGTGGCGATGCCGTTGAGGCCCATGGCCAGCGCGGCAAAGGCGCCGGCCGTCTGGTTGAACTGCAGCTCGCGCGCCGTGCCGATCGCATGCGCCGTCAGGCCCACGGCAAAACCGCGCACGGCCGGGTCGTCGATGCGCAGCGCCTGCAGCAGCGGCCGCGCCAGGATGGTGCCGGCAATGCCGGTGATGGCCACCGCCACGGCCGCCAGCGAAGGGAGGCCGCCCATGCGCTCGGCCACCGGCAGCGCAAACGGCATGGACGCCGACTTGGGCGCCAGCGACATCAGCGTCTCCAGCGACCCGCCCAGCGCCCAGGCGACCAGCAGCGCCGAGACAATCGCCACGCTCGAGCCGGCCAGCAGCGCCAGCCCCAGCGGCAGCCACATCTGCTTGATGCGGTCGAGCTGGCGGTACAGCGGCACGGCCAGCGCCACCGTGGCGGGACCGATCAGGAAATAGATGAATTCCACGCCCTGGAAATACACCGGGTACGGCGTGTCGGTGAGCAGCAGGACGGCCACGATCAGCGCCACCGCCGTGAGCACCGGAATCAGAAAGGGGTTGTTGCCGCTGCGCCGGTACAGCCACGCCGCGCCCAGATAGGCCAGCACCGTGAGCACCAGCCAGGGCAGGGGCGACTGCGTGAGCCAGACCGCTGCATCGCTCAAGACCGCGTTCATGGGCGGACCTCCACGGGCCGGGCGCGCAACAGCCAGCGCAGCGTCTGCGCCGTCACCACCAGCGTCACGGCGGCGCCGACCACGCAGGCCACCAGAAACGGCTGCCATTCGCGCGCCACGCGTTCAAAATGCACCATCACGCCGACGATGGCCGGAATGAACAGCAGCATCATGTTCTGCAGCAGCGTGCCCGAGGTGCGCTCCAGTGCCTCGGGCACGCGGCCCAGCGCGAGCAGGCCCGCAAACAGGATCAGCATGCCCGCCAGCGCGCCGGGCAGTGGCAGGGCCAGCAGGCGCACGGCGAACTCCCCCAGAAGCTGGCAGACGAGCAAGACAGCGATGGCGTAAATCATGCGGTGGCAACAGGCGTGACGGGCGGCGCTGCCCCCGAGGCACATGGGGCAGGCGGAGGGTGGTGAAGGAGGGCGCCGCAGGCGCCGGGAACGGCGGAGCGGGCGCACCAGTCTAGCGCAAGGGCACGGGCGGTGCAGTGCGCGCCGCGCAGTGTCCCTACCGCTTGCGCTGCGTTAGCGGGCGGGATACGCTGGCCGTGCCAGGCGACTGCCGGCTTCGCTTTTTGGGAGTCCTAGACCATGGAAAACAACTACCGCGCCCCGCATTTCGATGCCACCGTGGACGAGCTTGAAACCCTGAAATTGCTCGAAATGGGCCAACTCCTGACCACGCCGGAAGCACTGCGCGAACACCTGTCCGGACGCCTGTACGAGCGCGGCTTCATTGCCAAGAATGCACGCGGCGAACTCACCATCACCGACAGCGGCCGCGCCCTGATCCGCCGTCAGAACAACTGAAGGAGCCGATGCGCCGTTGCCTTCTTAAGCCCCGGCGCCCACTACGGCCCGCTCCCGCCGCGTTTCATACAGGCGATTGGTTCAGCAAAATATCCAGCAGACCGTGCACCACGGCCGGTGAGTTCAGCGCCTGCGTGCTCGGCGCGGTGTGCGCGTCATACGGCGCGATGCTCGCGTCTTGCCACTCGTGCTTGAGGTCGGGCGAGTGGGCGAACTGCCTCTTGGTGCTGTTCGCCGCCTGCTGCACCAGCAAGGGAGACTGCAGGGTAGACGCCCAGCGTGAGCGTTTTGCGCTTTTCGACAAAGCGATAGTCCATGCGCCAGTCCTTGCCACTGGCGTTCACCAACAAGTACATGCCCACCGTCAGATAAGTTTGTCGCCTGCGGGCTTGCGAATGTGCTTGGCATTTTTGATTGCTGTATTGGTAAGTGCCATGCACTCCCTCTGTGACGGTATGTCGATTGACGGTATCTGGGACATACCGTCAGAGGTACCGTTTTTGACGGTATGTCGTGGTATCCAGAGATGACGTGAGGCAAATAAAAACCCGCTACACCTAGGAGATGTAGCGGGTTTGTCGGTTTCTGATGCTGTCTGAAACCATCAGATGGTGCCGGGGCCGGAATCACAAATTGCACTGAGAGCCGCATCCACTCTATGTTCTCAAGAATTAACTCGTAAAAATACCGACAAAAGTACCGTCATTGCTTGAAGCGTCTAGCTTGTCGTGTCTATCAGACGGTACGGCGTCTCGACAAATCATGATGCTCCGCGCTATCGGCGGATCACATAGCGGCTGGTGAAGGCCGTGATATCGCTGCTCGGTTGCGGCGGCAGTGACCACCGCAACGATGCATCGGGAAGAGATGTCTGCTAAAGGCTGCCAGCGGAAGTTCACCAACATCCGCTCTCTGCGGCACCTCGGTGCAGGTCAATGTGAAAGGCACCGTGTAGCAGACGCTGAAAGTGAACATTTCTGGATGAACTGCTGCAACGCTGCGGCCTACATTGAACTCATGTTTTCAATTCCGAAGGCATACCGTTCACCGTATGGAGGTTCAATGTCCAAGTCTGCTCGCGGTGTTGCTCTTGCTACCCGCACTTTCGTCAAATCCACCACCACCCAGTCAGCCGTCGCCCGCGTTCAGAGTGCGGTGGCTCGCCAGAACGGCGGGGGCGTGCCCAAAGGCTCCTATGTCGGGCGTATGCAGCAGACCGTTGCCAAAGCGCCCAAATAACCATCTCACCCATCAAAACCGGAGGTAAACCATGTCCCGTCAATCTGATAACGATAACCGCAGCAACCAGCTCAACCCCAACCACGACGAATACTGGCACTCGCGCGGCGAGGATAGCCGGCCTGACGACTGGGAAGAGCACCTCACTCAGCAGGACGATGAAGACTGACTGAACGACCACGCAGGCCAGTCAATAGTCTCCCTCGACGGCTGGCCTGCTTTGGGAATCCCCGTGTCCTGTTGGGTTTCGAGAGTCGCCCATTGCCGACTGCGAAAGTCCCAAAGAGTTTCGTACGTCTTCATGTCCGGTACCAAAAAAGACCGGCCTTTGTCCTGCACCAGCAAGGTCTGCCACTGCAAGGCCAGCATGATCATGGGAAGCGGCGGATTGGGCCTCTTACTTTCCAGGTGCGTTGGCATAAAGTGCTGGAGTAATTGCCCCCAGTGCTCTAAGACCAGATCCAGTGTGACCTTGGTCGTCCCGTCGAAGTAGTTGCTGATCAGGCTCTCGTCTGCCAACTCCTGCGAGCTAGGACGGTAGAGGATTCCGGCAAGCGTCTTAGGTTTTGGCGCATTGGTGGGCCATCGCTTGTATCGGAAGTAGAAGGCCAACGCATACAGAAACTCCAAGAGCCTGCGAACTGGCTTGAAGAAGATGTTTTTGCGCGATGCAACCTTCATGCTTTCCAGTAGCCCCTCCTGAGGTCGAACCATGACCAGCGGAAAAAGCGGCTTGGTCTGTCGGCCTGCGAAATAGTGGCTGTTCCACTCGGCATCCAAGGAACTGATCAAGTCCCAATACAGGTGTTCGGCCAACTGCCGAGTCCAATTGTCGGACTGCTCCCAGTCAGCAATGGCATGCAATGTCACTAGCTGATTTTCTGGCGCGGGCTCGGAGGCCATCTGTCCAATTGCACGTGCTGGCAGCCCATGGTGCTCAAAGTGAGCCAGCAATACGCACTTGAAGCCTCGAAAATCATCATCACGGCAGCAAGTCAGCAGTGCCTCCAGCAGCTCGTCAATAGTCAGTGCCACACCTTTGGTGATCGGCAAGGGAATCCACGGCAGAAACTCAAGTTGGTGCACCCATCCCGCCAACGGTGCCTGCTCCCCTGAGCGTGTTGCAGGCGCTGCTGCAAGCTTGCTTAGGAGGTATTGCAACCCCTCCGGGTCACCCTTGAACTGCTCTTGCAGCAGTTCCTCCAAATGCCGGTTTACTTTTGCCTGAGTGGACGGACGGATGGCGTCCAGGTTGCCTTGGGAGATGCGGGCCTTGGACAGCCCCGTCATGTCATGCAGCAGGCTGGGAATGCTCTGGTTGCGCACCTCTGCCAAGGCGTGAAGTGGCATCAGCGACAGCGCCTGGAGCGTTCGCGCCACCGCGACCACACCTTGCGCTGGTGGTTGGGCCTTCTTGCATGTTTGGGGTGCCTTCGGCTTAGAGCTTTCCGTGTTCATGACAGGTCATGTATGGCCGCAATCCCGTTGGCCGAAGCAGGAGGCCCACAGTGCTGGCGAATGCTGCACACACCGCAGCGTGGTGCATTCAGGCACACGCCCTTGACTATGCCCAGCTCGGGCGAGGCTACTTGGCCGAATACCACCAGCACGATGTCGATGTAGCGGATCGGTAGTCCGGTGGCCCGCGGCGAACCGACGGCCTTCCATGATGGACTTGAGCAACTGGTCTTCGTTGTCCAGCAGGCTCAGGCGGTGGAACAGCCGGCAGATCACGCGGTCGGGTTTAAGCACGTTTAAGCCGATGTCGGTCATGAAGTGGTAGACAGTGACGCCGCCCAGGTAGGCAAAGGTGGTTTCCAGCAACTCCTTGAGTAGCATCAGGTCTTCAAACGAGCCGCTGGGTAGATGCTGGTCCAAGAAGGCCTTGAACGACCCGTGCCGTTTCACCGTGTCGCGGAAGGTGCGCGCGTTGGCCACGCAGGCGCGCACCTTGCGTTCGTGGGCAATCATGTTGGGGTCATCAAGGACGCGCCGGAGATCCGATTCCCCGTATTCGGTCACGACCTGCCAGCTTGGGAAGTGCCGCTTGATCACAGGGCGTTTGCTGGTCACCGTGGCCGCCTTGAAGCCCGAGTAGAAGGCGACGACACGAGGGTCGAGAAGTACTCAGCGGCGCTGATGCAGCGGGTGGCAAAGCGCTTGAACTTGTCCAGTTGGTTCGTCACCTGCTCGCGTGGCAGGCGTTCTGCCCCTAGTGAAATGACCTGCTGCTCAATTGCAGCAAACACTTCGGCATAAGGAAATGGTTTTAAGAGCATGTGTTCCGGCGGTTCGTTGGGGCTAAATCCTCAAGCCGGGTCATGGCCCTGCCAATAGGATTACACCAGCTCGAATGGAAACAGCACGCAGACTAAGTGATTTGTCGGTTAATCCTTCTGTCAGTGAGATGCCTCGCGACGAGTTGGAGTCCGTCTCAAACGTTAAATGATGAACGTCCGCTTTTGGGTGCGGATTCAGCAACCCGTAGGACTGCAGACGCTGCGATCCTGACGTTCGACCCACAAACTAAGGGCACAGAAGCAGTCGGACGAGCAGCGCGCCAAAGGGCTGCCACGAGTGCTTCAACAGGCAGCGCTGCGGTGCTGGACTCAAAGACGGGCAAGCCCCCCAAGAGGGCCCTGCTTCGAAGAGCGCGCCGTGCGGCGTTGCCCCGCGCCAAGGGCGGCAGACCACTGCGGCTCCATGGAACGACGAAAATGGAATGAATGCAGACACCATTTTGTTTTCCGGCGTCCGCTCGCCGCTGGTTTGTTTCCAGTTGGGTGGCGATCCTCGCCGTTTCCGGTTGCGCCTCCGCACCACCGGTCGAAACCAAGGCCCCCCCGGCGCCACCGATGGTCGCCACCACTGCGCCCCTGGCCGCATCCGCCGAGGTGGAACGCAGCCAGAAGTTTGCCCGCTGGGTGGCCGGGTTCAGCGCCAGCGCACGCGCAGCCGGCATCGACGAGGCAACGCTGCACCTCGCATTCGATGGCGTGCGCTTCATTCCCCGCGTCATCGAGTTGGACCGGGCGCAGCCCGAGTTCACGCGCACGATATGGGACTATCTCGACAGTGCACTGTCGGCGCAGCGCATCGCCCGTGGCCAGGACAAGCTGCTGCAGCTGCGCTCCCAAGTCGACGCCGCGGCAGCGCGCTACGGCGTCCCTATAGAGGTCCTCGTCGCGATCTGGGGCCTGGAGAGCAATTACGGCAGCAACGTGGGCGACATTGCGACCATCGACGCCCTGGCAACGCTCGGCTTCGAGGGCAGGCGCGAAGACTGGGCGCGTGGCCAGTTGCTCGCAGCATTGAGCATTCTGCAAAACCGCGAGATCGACCGCGCGCAGATGGTCGGTTCGTGGGGCGGCGCGATGGGCCAGACGCAATTTCTGCCATCGAACTTTCTCGCTTATGCGGTCGACGCCGACGGCGATGGCCGCCGCGACATTTGGGGGAACGTCGCCGACGTCATGGCTTCGACCGCGAACTTCCTGGCACGCTCCGGATGGCAAGCCGGCCAGCCGTGGGGCATGGAGGTGCGCTTGCCGCCGGGATTCGACTTCGCGCGCGCTGACACGGACGTGCGGCAGCCGGCTTCCCTCTGGGCGAACGAGGGTGTGCAGTCGATCGACGGCGCGCCGCTGCCGGCGTTGGACGACAGTTCGATCGTGCTTGCGGCCAGCGCACGCGGGCCGGCGTTCCTGGTCGGACCGAACTTCCGCACGATCCTGCGCTACAACAACTCGACCAGCTATGCGCTCGCCGTCGGCTTGCTCGCGCAGCAGCTCGCGGGCGGCCCAGCGGTGCAGACACCGTGGCCGCGCGACGTGCAGGCCCTCACACGCAGCCAGGTGATGGCGTTGCAGACGGCGCTGAACGCACGGGGCTTTGACAGCGGCACCCCCGACGGCGCGATGGGCCCGGCCACGCGGCGCGGGATTCGCCAATACCAACGCAGCCTGGGTCTGCCGGCGGACGGCTATCCGACGCTGGATCTGCTGCAGCGCTTGCAGTGACGCGATGGCTCCTTGAATTGCAGCACTTCAACGCCACGTTTTGTCCTCAAACACGCATCGGGCCCGACGGCGGCCTACGACCTCGTGCCGCGATCGCAGAGACGCATGTGCCAAGACCTACCAGACGCCACCATGAAAACAATAGATGAGATGCTGCACCTGGCATTGCTGACCACCGATCAGCACCAACAAATCAGCGCCTGGATTGCCCGCGCTGACTCACCCGAAGAAATTCTGAAGATGCCCCCAGTGCTGTGGCAGGCGGTCGAGCGCGCCAGTGCGGTCATGGGTATTGACGAGGACCTTCTGCGCCCGCCTGCCTTCGACGCTGGCGACATCGTTTGTGGATAGGCAAAGCACCAAACCGCTTGAGCGCTGAACGAGTCCGAGTCGATCAGGGAGTGCTTCTCGGCCACTGTCCAAGAGCATTCTGTCGTGACAGCAGAATGTGCGACCACTTCAGGCTGATAGTTCCCATCCGTGGGCGGATTCCGACCGGCAGCTATCGCTGCGGAGCTGACATTGCCACTGCAGCGCAGAAGACTGCAGTGGATCGACTGCGCCAAAAGGCGCCTCGCGGATGTAGCCGCTGGGAGCTGCCACAAGCTGATCCAGGTCGTGCCTGTTGGCAGGATGCACCCAGCCCCGCGAGCGTCGCGAGGTCAGCGGCATTTGCCGCTGGCGATCGAATTCAGCAGTCCTATAACCTCTGACGCTGAAACCGACGCTTGCTCAATCCACTGACTAGGCGGCTCCGCTGCCCTTAAACCCACATTTCCAAGAGCCGCTCGACAAGGCGTATCCCGTCGGCGGTCCTACGAGTCTCGGGCAGCAGCGCCCCGATCGACGCGTGCTGCCACGCTTTCGCCTTCAAGGCCAAGCGCGACACTCAGTCCATCTTTGCCCCGGACTCCCGAGCTATGCGGCCCCAGCGGTCATTCTCTTTCGCGAGAAATGCCTGAAACACCTGCGGCGAGGCGCTTGAGTGAGGTACTACGGCGGCGCGATTGAGTTGCTCACGAACCTGAACCTCTGCCACCACCTGCTTCAAAGCGGAATGCAGCTTATCGACAATGGGCCGAGGGGTTCCTGCGGGAGCGAAAATTCCCAACCAGTTCACCGCAGAGAAGGACGGAAGCCCTTGCTCCTGCGCCGTGGGCACATCCGGCAAGAAATCAACCCGACTGTCGCTCGTCACCGCCAGCGCTTTTAGCCGGCCGTCGCGTACAAACGAAATCAACGCGGGCAGGTCCATGGTCACTGCATTCACATGGCCTGCGAGCGTGTCACTTACTGCGGGCCCTGCGCCCTTATATGGCACATGTGTGATGCGTCCTTTGGATGCCTGCTTGAGCAACTCAATGGTCAAATGCGGCAGCCCACCATTGCCCGAAGAGGAAATCGTGACGTCTTGCTTTTTGGCCAGCTCAAGGAGCTCCTGGAAGTTTTTCACGGGCAGGCTGGGGCCCACCGCAATTGCTTCTGGCGTCAGGCCTACTGAGTTGACTGCAATGAAGTCTTGGTTGACGTCGAAGGGCGACTTTGCCAACAGATGCGGCGCAATCACAAGTGGGCTCGCGCTGGACAGCAGCAATGTGTAGCCATCGGCGGGTGACTTGGCGACTTGTGCGGCCCCCATGGTGCCGCTGGCACCTGGCTTGTTTTCTACGAGCACCTGCTGTCCCAGCACAGTCCCCAATGCGGGGGCCACAATTCTGGCGACAATGTCATTGGAGCCACCTGGTGGGTAGCCCACTATCAATTTGATCGGCTTGGTGGGATAAGCGGCTTGGGCGTGCGCCGTGGCCCACAGCGCGCCGGTAGACAGCCAGGCAGCTCCTATTGCAGTACCCACCAAAAGTGCCTTGCGCAAAGGGGTTCTTGCATTCATTTTGTCTCCTTATTTATCGCTCGTTGAACGTTCTAAAACTTGTGCGTCCCAATGTAGGGCTCCGGTGGCGCCGCGCACAGCTGTCAACGGCAAATGCAGTTTTCACTTTTCCAAGCGATGCGTTGGCATAGAGCGCTTTGATAATGGTGCATGAAAATTTGGCATCAAAGCTTCACCGACCTTCAAGCATTCCCCCGCTACTGTGAGACCTTGGTGGAGCATGCACGCTCGACCGTTCCATCCGGGGTGCGGGTGGTGATTCATGGCGTGGTGCCCGGCACTTATCCACCGGGCGTTGCGCCGATGGACTTCAACAGCCACCCGTTTCTTCGGATGAACAATGGTCGCCAAGTGTGCGAGGCCGTCCTTGCCGCCGAAGCTGCTGGCTATGACGCATTTGCCTTGGGCTGCTTCTTTGATCCGGCCTTGCGCGAGGCCCGCTCACTGGTCGATATTCCAGTGGTAAGTTTGTCCGAAACGTCCATGCTCACGGCCTGTTCACTTGGAAGACGCTTTGCGGTCGTATCGCTCAATGACTTCCAGAGTCAGCTAACCGAAGACCTGGCGTACCAATATGGGTTGACACAGCGATTGGCTGGCATCGTCACCATGGCGCCGGCAGTGTCACTGTTCGAGTTGGAGACCAACTCAGCCTCTGTCAAGGCGCGGTTTCTGCAAGCTTGCCGGGAAGCAGTCGCCTTGGGTGCCGAGGTCGTGATCCCAGGCGACGGAGTGCTCAACGCATTTTTGGTTCGCGAAAAGGTGCTGCACGTGGATGGAGTCGTTGTCATGGACCCTCTCGGGGTGTTGTTTCACCACGCTGCCTATTTTGCCCAGCTGCGGTGTCACACCGGGCTCAGCGTTAGCCGACGCCAGTTTTTTGCCCGCCCTCCGTCACAATTTCTCGCTCATATGCGTGCTGCGGATCCAGCTGGGCCCATTCATGAAGGCCATTTCTCAGGTCCCTTGCATACTGGGAAAAACCAGCTCGAGTAAATCGATCGTTAGAGAATTTCCTGGGGTACGCGCGCTGCGACTGACTGCAGCGCAAAGCTCGCGCGCCGATAACTTCCTTATGTTGCAACGTCTGCAGCGGCAGTGAGCAATCACTTGGAACAAATGATGTCCAGGGGGAAAAGCCCCCGCCCCTAAAATCCGGTCACGATTCAACACTTGAACAGTGGACGACCAAAGGGACCAATGGACCAAAATTCACAGAGACGCAACAAGATGGATCGGCTCTGGGCCATGACTGTCTTCGTCCGAGTTGCAGAGTGCTCCAGTTTTTCACGCGCAGCCGAGTCACTCGATCTGGCCAATGCCACGGTGACAGCGTGCATCCGAAACCTGGAGCAGCACCTGGGGGTGACTCTTATTCACCGCGACACGCGGCGTTTGCACCTGACGGAGGAGGGGACGACTTATTTGGCCCGTGCTCGCGATGTACTTCGGGATGTGGAAGAGGCAGAGTCCGAGGTGCGCAGTCGCATCGGCGAAATGCGCGGGTCACTCGTCATTGAAACCCCGATTTCTTTTGGGCATGCCTTGCTGTGTCCAGCCTTGCCCGGATTTGCGGCACGCCATCCCAACATATCCACTGCGGTGACGCTCACCAACCAGCCGCACAACCTCATCGAAAAAGCGATCGATGTCGCCATACGCATGGACCGGGTGGAGGATGCGGACCTGATCGCGCGACCGATCTATGAGGCCTGCTATGTGGTGTGCTGCAAGCCTGACCTGGTACCGTCATTACCTGAGCACCCCCGCGAACTCGATCCGCTCCAGTGCCTTGGCGTGCTGGCTGAGGAGCGCCGCACCTCAAACGCCTGGATTCTGGAACGCGGAGAAGAGAAGGTGACGCTGCACCCCCAGGGGCGCTTGCACTTCAACAGCAACGATGCGCTGCTGTTGGCTGCACGTCAGGGGGCAGGGGTCGTCCACATCCTGGACATTTTTGCCAATCGCGCCTTACAGCATGGTGAGTTGGTTGCTGTGTATCCAGACTGGCAGACGCGCCGGCGCACCTTCTATGCCGTCACGACGCGTGCCCGAAACGATTCAGCCAAAGTCCGGGCCTTCACCGATTTCCTCACGGAAGTAATTGATTCGGAGCGCCGTCCGAGCTTGTCGCGACAGGTGGAGGTCCGGCCGTTGAGCAAACGCTGAACGCGGCAAGGGCTACTCATGCACTGGCCGCGAGCGGTCATTTGTTTGCTGCGCCTCTGGCGGCAACGCGGCCTAGCACTACTGCCTTGCCAAGGGCCGAGCCTGTCATATAGGCGCCACCGTGGAATCCGCCGATCACTTCGCCGGCTGCGTAGAGGCCTTCGATGACTTCGCCAAACACATCCAGTACCTGCAGGCACGCATCCACGCGCAAGCCGCAATAGGTCCCAAATACTGCTGCAGTGGACGGATACGCATAGAACGGCCCCGTCTCAATGCGGCGCAATTCGCCGTGGTTGTGCACCAGTTTTCTGCGCCCAAATTCTTCATCTTCGCCACGGTCGCAAAAGCTGTTGTAGCGATCCACCGTGGTCTTCAGGGTTTCGTAGGGGACTTCAATCTGCTGGGCCAGAGCTTGCAGCGTGTCCGCCTTGATGATCAAACCCTCTTCCATGCGACGGCTGAAGTCCAGGATGCGAACACGGTCGTCACCAGAGTCAAAAATTGGCTGATCGAAGACCTGGAATGACGTGTGATAAGGCTGGGCCATGACAGCGTCGCCCAGCAGCTTGTAGGAAATGGACTCGTCCACGAAGCGCTTGCCGTGCTCGTTGATGGCGATCGCTCCCTTGTACACCGCCAGGCAACTGTGGTGGTTGAGCGTGTCCACAGGGTGCTTGCCGTAGGTCCCCTTGATATAAATCATGTCCCGCATGTCAGCGCCCAGTTTCCGCGCCATGGCAAGCCCGTCACCCACGTTTCCGTCGCCACAGACAAAGACTGCGTTGTCGTACTGGGGCGCGTAGCGGTGCACCAGTTCGGCATTGCGCCCAAAGCCACCGCTGGCGAGCAATACCCCGCGCCGCGCCAGAATGCTGATTTCACCGTCAGGTCCAGTAGCCAGCGCGCCATGCACTGGCGCTGTCTCGCTGTCACGCAACAAGCGCGTTGCCCGCGTACCCAGCAAAATGGTGACGCGACCACTGCTGCGGCAGCGCGATTCCAGCAGGCGAACCGTGTCTGCGGGGTCGACGGTGTGCACCCGGGGCACCGATTGGCCCGACGAGGCCTCAATTACAGGGCTGAACGCCACACCTTGTTTCTTGAGCCATTCGTAGGTCTCCAGCTGGTGATCGACATAGGTCTGCACCAGCGCCGGGTCGTTCTCATGCAACCCCACCTCGAGCAGGTCGCGCTTGAGCAGTTCGGCACTGTCCTCAATGCCTTCTGCGGCCTGCAGGTCGGTGCCAGCAAAGGCCAGGCAGCCACCGCTCATGGCCGAGGAGCCACCGGTGGCTTCCATCTTTTCCAGGAGCAGCACGTTGACGCCAGCCTCTGCGGCCTCCAAAGCTGCGGCAAAGCCTGCGAGGCCACCACCCACCACCAGCAGCTCGGTTTCTACAGTGTTTGTCATTTCATGATCCCTGCTGGCCGAGACGGTCGAGCTGGTAGAAGCCGAGAACTTCGCGCAAGCGGTCGCGAGGCGGCGGCTCGTGGAAATATCCGCGCTGGCAGCGTTCAATTCCGCTGGTGCGCTTGAGATCGACCAGAAGCTCCGCTTGCTTGATCCAGCAGGAAAGCGAATCAAGCACCGGCACGCCATCTACGCTCGAGATGCCATGGGTGGCCAGCAGGACGCACAGCGGAGCTTCTCCGGGAATGATGACCTCGGCGCCTGCTGCAATCTGGGCTCGCGCTGCGGCATGGAAGCGTTCAATCAACGGGGCAGGGTCGGAAAATCCCGACAGCACATCGGTAAATCGAAAGCCCACATCCGAGACACCCACCAGGCGTTCCCCGAGGCCATACTGGCGCGCGTTGTCGGTGATCAGGTCGGTCAGCTCATTGATGAACACCAGAACGGCAAAGCGCGAACCCAGCAGACAGGAGGTCAGCATGGCCGATTCGCCATAGCCGACAACAGGAATACGCAGCAGTGAGCGGATCTCGCGCAGCCCCGGGTCTGGCAGCGTGCTGATGGCATAGGCATCAAAGCCATCGTCTTCTGCACGCACTGCGGCGGCCAGGAACTGCAGCGAGTGCAGGTGTTGGAAGCCGGCGTGCCGGATATCCTCTCCAGGGTAGTTGCTGCGATAGGTGCCTGGCTGCATGCCGTGCATGACGATTTCGGTGTCGCTGCGCGCAACACGCTGGAAATGCGCTTTCAATGCTGCGTCGTACGCGCCCAGATCCTGCAGCACCGTGAAACTCTGGTGCCATATGCGAATGCCCATGGTGCTCTTCTCCTCGCGGTGTGGCGTGCTGTCAGGCCGTGAAATCGACTTCTGCAGCGGTCGTGACCTGCTTGCAGAAGCGGCTGATGCTGCCGATCGAGTTGCGGTGCTCTTCGTCGTTGTGCGCGCAGCAGGCGTCTTCAATCAGCACCACCTCGTAGTCACGGTCGTGCGCATCGCGCACCGTGGCCTGCACCACAGCCTGGGTCGAAACGCCCGAGCAGTAAATGCGCGTATAGCCCCCCGCGCGCAGTTGCGCCTCCAGCGTCGTGGAATAAAACGGGCTCACGCGGTGCTTGACCACCTGAACGTCACCGGGTTGCTGTTCCAGGCTCGGGTGAATCTCGGTGCCAAAGCCGCCCAACTTGAACAAGCCCGCCTTGGGTGCCCCACCAAACACCGGAGAGGTCTTGGGGCATTCCTGGTACTCGGGCGAGAAGCCCACACGCACCCAGCCCACGGCCACACCCGCGGCGCGGGCCTTGGCCAGTGCGGTGGCTGTGTGCGCAAGCACCTGGCGGCTACGCACCTGCTCGCCCAGCGGAGACTTGCCATTGGGGCCGTCGACGTGGACCAGATCGTTTTGCATGTCGAGAACGAGGTAGATTGCTTTCATGGGATTCCTTGAGAAGTGGGTTGGTAAAGAGGAAGAAAAATTGGCTCGGAGAGCGGTTCAGTCACACCACATGCCACCGTTCACGTCGAGAACTTCGCCCGTGATGAAGCCCGCATCACGGCCGGCGAGAAACAGGATGGCAGTGACGACGTCGGCGGTCGTACCCATGCGGCCCACCGGCACCATGGCGCGCAGCGTTTCAGGGAAGTTCGTGGTCATAGCGGTCGCGATCGGGCCGGGAGCCACCGCATTGGCCGTGATGCCGTAAGCTGCCAGCTCTTTGGCGAGAAAGCCTGTCATCGCATGCACCCCGGCTTTCGATACACCATAGGCCACGTTGCCCGCGCGCTGCTGCTCGCCCGCGTCGAGCCACGGTCGGGCGTTCCCTGCATTTTTTCCGACCACCGAGCCGATGTTGACGATGCGGCCAAAGCCGACACGTTTCATGCCCGGGATGACCGCCTGGCAAGTGAGAAAAGTGCCCTTCAAATTGATGTCAATGACACGGTCCCACTCGATCTCAGGCAGGCCCTCGGCCGGGCCAAACGAAACGACGCCGGCCACATTGACCAGCAGATCGATGGGTCCTAGCTGCGCTTCGGTGCGTGCCACCAGGCCGTGCACAGAGGAGCGGTCGGTCACGTTCAGCCGCACCAGCGGCTCGGTGCGCAGGTCGGCTTCGGTCCAAGGCTTGCCGCTCATGCCGTCTGCGCCCACCACGCTCGCGCCGCGCCTGCGCAGCTCCGCCGTCAGAGCCGTGCCGATCGCGCCCGCAGCACCAGTGACGAGCGCAACCCGCCCGCGATAGTCCATCGTCATATCTGTTCCTTGATCATTCTTCGCGTGGGGAGTCAAGCGCCTGGCGCCCGACAGGCTATTCAACAGGCGTTTCAGAATGCTCAAGCCGTGGCCAGCGCCCGCGCCGCGGTGTCACCCGCAATGCGGCCAAACACCAGGCCCTTGAGCACGGACGTGGCGCCGGTGTAGTTGCCGTAGTAGATGCCCACGGTTTCGCCTGCGGCATACAGGCCCGATATGGCGTCGCCATCCGCGTCCAGCACCTGGGCCTCGGGATTGATCTTGAGGCCGCCGAACGTGAAGACGTTGGCAGAAATGATGGGGTACGCATGGAACGGACCCTCGGTCAGCGGGCAGGCCCAGTGCGACTTGGGCGGAGTGAGCCCTTGCGTGGCCAGTCCGTCCAATGCCAGAGGACTCCAGTCCTGTCCACTGCACGCGGCGTTGTAGCCTTCCACCGTGGCCTGCAGGCGATCCGGCGGCACGCCGATCTTCGTCGCCAGTTCCGCGATGGTGGCGGCGCTGACGGGCGGCTGGTCGGTACGGATGCCGAGGCGGTAATTGGGAATGCGGGTATGGCGGGCATCGAGAATGGTCCAGGCGATGCCGCCGCGCTGTTCAAAGATGCGCCGTGTGACGGGCTCGTAGCAGGCATCCACGGTGGTCGGCGCTTCGTTGGTAAAGCGCTCACCGTCTGCGTTGACCAGAATCCCGTAGGGGAAAATAAAGATCGATGGCTCGGACACCCCGGAGCGCGGGTCGACCGGCTCGGCGTGGTAGCTACCGAACTCACCGCAGGCCGCAGCGCCAATGTCCAGCGCCATGCGAATGCCCTCGCCCCGGTTGTAGTAGCCCCCTTTGCAGACGGGGCGCAAATAGACGGCGCGCGGCCCGACATAGCGGGTCATCATTTCGGTATTGCCTTCGAAGCCGCCACAGGCCAGCACCACGCTGCCCATGAGCTCGCGCTGGCCTTGCCCTCGCACGGTCGCATACAGGCCCACTACGTGGCCTAGCGCGTTGCGAATCAAGGACTGTGCCGTGGTCTCGTAGAAAAACGTCACCCCCAGTGCCTCCGCCCGCGCGGCGAGCACATCGACTAGGGCCTGGCCGCCACCCACGGGCAGCAGGCGGGGCTGGGAGGCCGTCAAAAACTGCGTTGGCAAGAAATCAAAGCGTGCACCGATGCCCTGCAACCAGGCGATGGTTTTGGGGGCCGCGTCGGAAAAGCGCTCGATGAGGTTGGGGTCGGCCAGGCTGAGGCTGCGGGTCAGCGAGCTGCCGCGCGCGTCGGTGGCCGTTTGCTCCACCAGTTCGGGATCGATGCTGCCCGATCCGTTCTCGGCCAAGTGAGTCTCAAAATCGTCGCTCACCTCGGTCAGGCTTTTCATGCGCAGATAGGCCTCCGTGTAACGGCTCTGGCCGCCGCGCTCCTCTTCGGGTGCGCGCTCCAGAATCGCAACCCGTGCGCCAGCCTCGGCTGCGGCAACGGCCGCCGACAAACCCGCCACGCCGCATCCGGCAACCACTACATCAAACTCGTTTTCCATCATCAGCTCCTGTATCGGCTCCGCACTGGGCGGCTTGGGGCCAATGATTCATAAGCAAAGCGAATGTGGGAAGCCGTTCCAAGCGAATAGTATTTTTGGCAACAGCCTGCGTCCGGTCATGCCATGCGGTCGCACGGATGTCTTTCCGCGCCCGCAGACTTTTCGCACTAACCGAAAAATCCATTTGCTCCAGCAGGCTGTTGGGGCCCCACGCAAGTGCCCATCATTGGCAGCGTTGTTGGCCGGTGCATCGCCCGGGCCTTCACCGCTCCATCCACTTCCACTGGCCGGTCCATCGCCGACCCAAAGGACATAGCCATGAAAAAACTTTGCATCGCTGTCTTTACGACCCTGGTGTCCATCACAGGGGGCGTGCAGGCCCAGGCACCCTATCCGGCGCAGCCCATTAAGCTGGTGGTGCCGTGGCCAGCTGGCGGGGGCACGGATGCGGTGTCCCGGCATGTGGCCGCCGCCATGGCGCTGCAGATCAAGCAGCAGGTCGTGGTGGACAACCGTCCGGGCGCCAATGGCATGCTGGGCACAGAGACGGTGTCGCGCGCCCAGCCCAACGGCTACACGCTGGGGATTGCTTCGGTGGAAACGCACGCCATCAACCCTCATGTGTACAAGAGGGTGGGTTACAACGTTCAGAAGGATTTCACTCCAGTGGCATGGGTGGGCCAGTTCCCCTATGCCATGGCTGTGCGGCCAGGGCTGGAAGTGCGTGACATCGCCGGGCTGGTTGCCCTGGCCAAGGCGCAGCCGGGCAAGCTCAGTTATGCATCCTGGGGGGTGGGCAGCTCTTCGCAGATTGCATTTGAGATGTTCAAACAGGCCGCAAAAATTGATGTGCTGCATGTGCCGTTTCAGGGTGCTGCTCCGGCCATCACCGCGTTGGCATCCAACCAGGTTGACGTGCTGATGGTCCCCTTGTCGGTGGCCATGCCCCAGCAGCAAGGTGGTCGTCTGAAATTGTTGGGCCTGGCGTCCGCTAAGCGTCTGCCCGCAGCGCCCGATCTGCCAACGCTGACGGAGCAGGGCTTCGCTGTCGAAGGAGGCACATGGCTGGCGGTCATGGGTCCCGCTGGCCTCGCGCCTGGGGTGGTGGATCAGGTGAACCGGGCTGTGAATGCCGCGCTGGAGACGGCGGAGTTGCGGGCCACGCTGACGAAGCTCGGAGTGGAGCCGCTCAGCAGCCCACCTGCTGGCGTGCAATCGCGCATCGATGCCGAGTCGGCGCGCTGGAGTGCCGTCATTAAGAACGCCGGGATTCAGCTCGATCAGTAGAGCGCATCGGTGTTCAGCGGTGAGGGCGCGTTTTTCTGAGCTGGACCTCCGAAGCGGCACCGGTATCCGCTTGAGCTTGCGGCTTCAGCGCTTGCCTTCTGCCATTACACCGAATGAAACCTGACTGCATCCATGGAATCCAACATCACTACGCAGTCGCTGAGCAGACGGGTCGCGTGCCTGCTGCAGCAGCGCGATACCGAAGGCGGCATTCCCCCAGAAATCCGCCACAAGACACGCCAGCACATTGCGGATGCGGTGGCCATTGGCCTCGCAGCCACGCGCAGCCAGCCTCTGGCGCAGCAGTTGCTGGATGCCATGACCATGGGTGCGGGAGGCGGCGCCTGCGGTGTCTTTGGCAGCGCCGCTCGCCATGCGCCCAGTCTGGCGGCCTTCACCAATGCCGCGCTGATCCATACGCTGGATTTCGATGACATTCACGATGTCGCACGCCTGCACCCGACCGCCGTGACCCTGCCTGCGGCTCTGGCGGCTGCCGAACTGGTGGGTGCACCGTCCGCACGCGTGGTCGACGCCGTGGCCTTGGGCAATGAGTTGATGTGCCGCCTCGGCGTGATGTATTCCCCCATGGGCCGTGGTCCTGGGGCCGACTGGTTTCTGACCCAGCTCTTTGGCTACTTTGGCGCCGGGATGACCGCTGCGCTGGTGATGGGGTTGGACGAAGATCAAATCGTTTCCACCTTGGGGCTGGCGTACATGCAGGCGGCCGGAGGGAAGGAGGCCGGCTTTGGTGTGGGTGCCACGGGGCGCAGTATCTATCCCGCGTTCGCTGCTATGGGGGGCGTCACGGCGGCGCTGCTGTCCAAGGCCGGTGTGGTTGGGCCAGAGTCTGCGTTGGATGGCGCGGCGAGCTTGTTTAGCATCTATCTGGAGGCACAGCCCAGCGCTGCGCAAGTCGCGCTGCTGCTCGATACAGACGGCTGGCAATTCCAGGACACGCGCATCAAACCCTGGCCCAGTTGCCGTCTGTCGCATCCTTATGTGTCCGCAGCTCTTGCCTTGCGTGAGCACCTGCAGGGCGCGGGTGTCCGCAGCATGGTCGTGTCCGTGAATGCATCGGCTGCCAAGCTGTGTGCGCCGCTGGCGGATCGGCGCCGCCCCCGCACGCTGCAGGACGCCAAATACAGCGTGCCCTACATGACAGCATTCACGCTGGTGCGTGGCACCGTGGATCTGAATACGCTCCATCTGGAAGGCTTGTCCGACCCCGCCGTGCTTGCGGTTGCCGACAGCATTGAGATTGCGGAAAACCTGCCCGACAAACCGGGCCACCCACCCGCAGAAATCCGCGCCGTGACCACGGACGGCCGAGAAATCAGTGTGAGGGCTGAAGATTTTGATCTGTCGGATGAGGGTTTGCGCGCCAAGTTCGATGCCTGCCTGGCCTACGCGGGGCGCCCCGAGCAGGCTGATGTGCTGTGGGGATGTCTGGATACCTTGGAAGCACAGCCCAGCCTGGATTTCCTGTTCAGCTGAGCCCGGTTCTGCAGCCGCATATCCACCCGATGTAGAGCCAAGCGGAAACATTCCAAGAGGTCACCTGATGCAGTACACCAGCGCACGGGCTCCGTCCGGCATCCTGTGGGGGCGGCTTTGAGGGCTGCCGGGCGCAGTGCCGTCATCACGGGCGCCGCCAGCGGTCTGGGCGCTGCTGCGGCCCACCGTCTGGCGGCTGAGGGCGCGCAGGTAGTGATTGCAGACCTTGATGGCGAACGTGCGGCGGCTATGGCACGGCAGATAGACCCTTCGGGCATGCGGGTGCTGGGGCTTGTCTGTGACATCGCCCAAGACGAAGACAACGAACGCATGGTGCGCGAGGCTGAAGCTTTTTTTTCGGCGCCCATTGATATCTTCGTTGCCAACGCGGGGATGGGGTTTTCGGGTTCTCTCCTTGACGCCAGCAGTGCGCAAATTCGCCGCACGGTGGAGACCAATGTGACCGGTAGCCTTTTGTCGGCGCAAGCAGCGCTGCGCAGTATGGTGAAGGGTCCCAGCAGCTGCCTGATATTTACGGGATCGCTGCAAAGTGTGCTGGCGCGGCCCGAACGCAGTGCCTACACAGCAAGCAAGCACGCCATCGTGGGCATGGTGAAGGCGCTGGCCCTGGAGCTGGGGCCCCGCGGCGTGCGCGTCAATGCCGTGGCGCCAACCGCGACCGACACGCCATTTCTGCGCGCCCAGTGGGTCGCGACGGGGCAGGACGTGGCAAGCCGCTTGCAGGCGGCGCAGCAGTCGCTACCTTTGGGGCGCCTGCCCGACCCTGAAGACTATGCCCAGGCCGTGCTGTTCCTGGCTTCCGAGCATGCCAAGTCCATTACAGGTCACACCTTGATGCTCGACTGCGGTGCGTCTGCCGGTCGCATGTAGCACGTCCCGGCACGCAGTGATTTCAGCCTCTTCTTTTCAACCAGTGAGACAAACCATGAAAAAACAAATGAATGGACTGAAGGCTGCCGCCGGTGTGGTGGCTGCATTGTGGGGAGGATTGGCAATAGCGCAGGCCAGCTATCCCACCAAACCGATAAAGATCATCGTGCCCTTTGCCGCTGCAGGCAGCACAGACATCCTGGCGCGCACCCTGGCTAACGCGTTGTCGCGCGAGCTCGGGCAGTCGGTGGTGGTGGACAACCGTCCGGGCGCCAGTGGAAACATCGGCGCAGAGGCGGTTGCAAAAGCCTCGCCTGACGGCTACACGCTGCTGTACACATCGACCAATCTCACCGCCAACCCAGCGCAAATGAGCGTGCCCTACGACGTGACGCGCGATTTCGCACCGATTTCGCGGATAGCCTTCATGCCACTGGTTCTGATCAAGTCGTCGCAAGTGCCCACCCAATCGGTGCAGGAGCTCGTGAGCGTGATCCGCGCCAATCCAGGGAAATACAACTTCTCGTCCAGCGGCAAGGGCGGCGCGCCACACATGGCCGGCGAACTCTTCAAATCGGCTGCGGGCCTGGACATGGCCCACGTACCCTACAACGGCGCCGGCCCCGCGCTCAACGATGTGGCAGCCGGGCTGGTGCAGCTCACGTTCACCACCTATACCTCCGCACAGGCCTTGCTCAAGACGGACAAGGTGTCGGCGGTGGCGGTGGCGGGAAAGCGGCGTTTGTCTGCGCTGCCGCAGGTGCCGACCTTTGAGGAGAGCGGTTTGCGCGGCCTTGAGATGGGCACCATGAACGGGTTGCTGGCACCGGCCAAGACCCCACAGCCGGTGATCGACAAAATCTACGCCGCAGTGTTGCGCGCTGCCGAGCGGCAGGAATTCAAGTCCCAGTTCCTCGACCAGGGTGCTGAACTGCTGGTCGAAGATCCAGCGCGGTTCGCCACCTACATTCGCTCTGACGTGCAGCGCTGGAAAGAGCTGACTGCGCGCACCGAAGGCGTGCAGTAACGAAGGGAAGGCACTCGCGCCTGCGAGTGCCTTTTCCTACCGCAGAAAGCGGCGCCCAGGGCCAGGCGCCGCACAACTCAGCGGGCCGTGGCGTCTGCAGCGGCTTCCAGCTCTTCGGCCAACAGGGGCAGCAAATCCTGCCACTCGGCCACCACGCCCACGTCAGCACGCGCAAAAATCGGTGCGCTCGGATCTTTGTTGACCGCGATGATGCGGCTGTCCGCAGACACGCCCGCCATATGCTGCGGCGTTCCCGATACGCCTACCGAGAAGTAAATGCGCGGACTGACATATTTGCCCGATTGCCCGATTTGCCGTGCCACCGGCACCCAGCCGGCATCCACCGTGGGAAGGCTGCCGCCCAGCGCTGCGCCAAGCTGGCCGGCAATGCGGCCCAGCAGGGCAAAGCCCGCTTCGCCCTGCATGCCGCGCCCGCCGCTGACCACCAGGCGCGCGCCCTCAAGGGCCGGCATCCTGTCCGCCGCCTCGTCCACCGTGGCCTCCGGCGCCGGCGGCAAGACTGCGGACAAGACCACTTGTTGCACTTGGGGCGCAGTGAGCGACGCGGTGACCGGCGCAGGCGCAGACCCAGCAGGGCGCCAGGTGGCCAGGCAATGGGTGGCCGTGCTGGCCAGCTGCAATGCCACACGACCACCGTACGCTGGGCGCGAACCCACAACTTCGTCGCCTTCAAGCGCAATGTCCGTGCAGCGACCCAGTGAGACGCCTTGCAGCAGAGGGGCCAGACCCGCCGCGCATTCCTCGCCCAGCGGGCCCGGCGGAAGAAGGAGCAAGCTGGGGGCGCGAAGCCCGGCGATGTCGATCGCCTGCAGGAACAGGGGCAGAAGGTTGTCGGCATCGAATCGCGCCAGCGTTATGTGGCTCAAGTCCCACCAGCGGGTGGCGCAGGGCAGGCTCTGCGGTGGCAGCGCAGTGGCTCCGCTTGGACGCAGCGCGAGCACGTCGAGCGTGACACCCTGCGCGAGCGCGGCGGCGGCTTCCAGCAGTTTGGCGGGATGGTCGCCGGCCTCAGCCGGAGGAAGCAGGACAGCAATGCGGCGGGCCGTCGTCATGCGGGTTCTCCAGAAGTCAGCAACAAAGTGGCCAGCGCCCGTGCCTGGGCGGCAACGTCCCCGTCGAGCATGCGGCAGGCGGTGGTGCGCGCGGTGGCGGCGGCAAGGGCTGTGCCGGCACATCGCAGCACCGGTGTGGGCTTGCCCTCAGGCAGTGCAGTCAGATCGAAGACTATCTTTTTGGCTGCCATGACGTTCTTGAGCAGCGGGTGGCGCAGGCGGTTGCGTGCGTGGTTGGTCACGGCAGCGATAAGCGGCAGGTCCTGCCGCACCCGTTCTTGCACGGCACCTTGTTGGCGCGCAACCTGCAAGCGACCGCCCGATTCGGCCGCTATTTCCAGGACCAGCGTGGACAACGGCCACGCCAATGCCTGTGCCAGGGTTGGTGGCAGGCTGCCGTCGTCCTGGTCCCCGAATTCACGCCCCATCAACAGCAGGTCGGGTGCTGGTGTGAGCGTTTGCACATAGCACGAAAGGGCCGACGCCAAGGCTGCGCTGTTCCATGCGGGCCACCGGGTCGTCTCGAAAGCGCAGACCTGGTCCAGGCGAAAACTGGCGACACGGCGCAGCAGCGGGTCCTGTGGCGACGACGCGGCCACCAGGGCACGGATCTGGACACTGGGATCCGCATCGCGCAGCTTCAGCGCCAGCTCCAGCGCGGCTTCGTCAAAGGGGCTCAGCAGTGGATAAGTGGCCCGCTGGGTATCCAGTGTCGTGGCTGCGAGGGAGGAGGGCAGGGGCCATTTGGGATCCGCTATGCCAGCCAGAAGAACCAGAACATTCATGGTTTCAGTCAGAGAGTGGTTGGTTTGCGGGGAAGTTTGCGGGCAGATGTTGCGGGGGCCAAGAATGCCGGGGCGAATATTCCTTTCGACCGAAGCTGTCAGCGGCACTTTGACCGCCTCTCGGTGTTGCCGGCCCGGATGTGGTGATCGGGATGGGAGGCAGGCAGACATCGGTAGTACAGCGAATGGCACCCGGCTCCGGCATTGCGAGCCGATGCCCTGCCAGCAGGCCCTGTTTCCTCGTTCGGTATTCACGAATTGATCTTTCGCTGTGACAGGCTACCCGGCGAAAAACCTGCCCTCTAGACTGCCGTTCAAATTCGTCACGACAAGGACGCCAAAAATGGCAAAGTTTCACTCCGTCAAAACCGCCCGTTGCTGGCCTTGCCTCCCGGCTTGCAATGCACCTTCCACGAGGTCGATGGCATGAGCGCCGCCGTGGAACAGGAGACTGTGGACGTTCTCGTCGTCGGGGCTGGCAATGCGGCACTGTGCGCAGCGCTCGCGGCAGCGGAGCAAGGAGCGAGTGTGCTGGTTCTGGAGCGCGCTCCCGAGGCTGCCCGTGGCGGCAACTCTGCCTACACAGGCGGAGCCTTCCGTGTGGCTTATGAAGGGGCGCAGGACATCGCCCGCTTGGTGACCGATCTCTCGGAAGACGAGCTGGCGCGCTCGGATTTTGGTGCCTATCCCGCATCGCAGTTTTTCGATGAGCTGATCGAGATGAGCGGCCTGCGCGCCGATCCCGACCTGGTCGAGGTGCTGGTGAACAACAGCTTCGAGACCTTGCAATGGATGCGCAGCCAAGGCGTTCGTTTTATTCCTATCCATGGTCGTCAATCGTTTCTGGTCGACGGCAAGCACAAGTTCTGGGGTGGGCTGACGATCGAAGTGTCGGGCGGCGGCGCCGGCTTGGTCGAGTCCTTGTTCACCCGAGCACAGCGACAGGGTGTACGCATTGCCTATGACCACAAAATGACCGAACTGCTGGTCGAAAACGGGGCGGTTTGCGGTGTGGTCGCTGTGCACAACGGACAGGTGCGACAGCTGCGCGCAGGAGCGGTGGTGCTGGCGGCAGGCGGTTTCCATGCCAACACCGAATGGCGTGCGCGTTACCTCGGCACCAACTGGGATCTCGCCAAGGTGCGCGGCTCGCGCTACAACACGGGGCTCGCCATCCAGGCCGCGCTGAACAAGGGCGCACGCGCGGCCGGCCACTGGACAGCGTGCCATAGCGTGTTCTACGACGCCAATGCGCCCGAGTTTGGTGACCCGGCGTTGTTGAACCAGCAAAAGAATTATTTCAACCTTGGCGTGGTGGTGAACACCCTGGGTGAGCGGTTTGTGAACGAAGGCGAAAACTTCCGCAACTACACCTATTCGCGCATGGGCGCGGCCATCCTCAAGCAGCCTGGTGGTCGGGGCTGGCAGATCTTCGACGCCCAAGGTGCTGCTTTGCTGCCCGATGAGTACCGCATACGGCACGCTACACGCTACCAGTCTGACACCCTGGAAGGCCTGGTGGCGCAGTTTGAAGGGGTCGACAAGGCGCAATTGCTGCGCACGCTGCGCGAATTCAACGCCGCCATCGACCGCAGCGTGCCGTTCAATCCGGCCGTGCTCGATGGACGCCGCACCCAGGGCTTGACCATCGACAAGACCAACTGGGCGCTGCCGCTGGAGCAAGGGCCGTTCGTGGCCTTTGAAGTCAGTTGCGGCATCACCTGCACCTATGCCGGGTTGTCCATCACGCCGCAGGCCGAAGTGCTGGACGAAGAAGGGCGGCCTATGCCCGGTCTGTATGCCGCGGGCGAGATGGTGGGCGGGTTGTATTACACCAAGTACCCCGGCGGCGCTGGCCTGACATCGGGCTCGGTATTCGGCCGCATCGCCGGCACGCAAGCCGCTCGCCACGGACGCACCCAATAGTCCCTGTGCATTGATTGAACTTACCTATTTTTCTACCATGACCCCATCTACTTCTCCCGCGAGCGCTGGTGCCCGTTTTCGCCAGGCTCTGGCCACTGAAAAGCCACTGCAAATCGTGGGCGCCATCAACGCCAACCATGCGCTGCTGGCCCGTCGCGCGGGTTACCGTGCCTTGTATCTGTCGGGCGGCGGTGTGGCCGCCGGGTCGCTGGGCATGCCCGATCTGGGCATCATCAACCTGGACGATGTGCTGATCGATGTGCGGCGCATCACCGACGTCTGCGACCTGCCGCTGCTGGTGGACATCGACACCGGCTTTGGCCCCAGCGCCTTCAACATTGCACGCACCGTCAAGAGCTTGATCAAGGCGGGCGCCGCAGCCTGCCATATCGAGGACCAAGCGGGTGCCAAGCGCTGCGGCCATCGCCCCGGCAAGCAGATTGTTTCTGTCGACGAGATGACCGACCGCGTGAAGGCCGCAGCCGATGCGCGCACCGACGCCGATTTTTATCTGATCGCCCGCACGGATGCCATCGCCACCGAGGGTGTTGACGCAGCGATTGAGCGTGCGCAGCGGTGCCTGGAGGCCGGTGCTGACGCGATCTTTGCGGAGGCAGTGCGCGATCTTGAAACCTATCGGCGCTTTGTGGATGCGATTGGCGCGCCCGTGCTGGCGAACATCACCGAGTTCGGCCAGACGCCGCTTTTCAGCCGCGACGAGCTGGCCGGCGCAGGCGTGGCCATGGCGCTGTATCCGCTGTCCGCGTTCCGCGCTATGAACAAGGCCGCGGAGAACGTCTACCAGAGCATTCGCCGCGACGGCCACCAGAAGGCCGTGGTGAACAGCATGCAGACCCGCGAAGAGCTGTACGACCGCATTAATTACCACACGTTTGAGCGTTATTTGGACCGTTTCGCACAAAGCTGAGACTTTGCGGTCTTGAAGGCCGCAAAACCGTTGCCGCTTTGGCGCGCCATCCGCAGTGCGCTGACGACGCTTCAACACGGCCCCGTTTTTTAATTCTCCAGGGACTTCCCCTATGAAAATCCTCGTACC
>NZ_MWOM01000015.1:1448-87636 GCF_012931925.1 Acidovorax sp. SRB_24 | reverse complement strand
TTCTTTGCCGCCATGGCCGGCTTTCAGTAAAAAAGGCGCTGCCTATTTCCGCGCCGGCGGCACGTCCGTGCAGCTGCCGTGCGCAATCTCGGCCGCCATGCCAATGCTCTCGCCGAGCGTCGGGTGCGGATGGATCGTTTTGCCGATGTCCACCGCATCGGCGCCCATCTCGATCGCCAGGGCAATCTCGCCAATCATGTCGCCCGCGTGCGTGCCGACCATGCCGCCGCCGAGGATCTTGCCGTGTCCATGGGCCTCGTCGCTGTCGTCGAACAGCAGCTTGGTGAAGCCTTCGTCGCGGCCATTGGCGATCGCGCGGCCCGAGGCCGTCCAGGGGAACAGGCCCTTCTTGACTTTGATGCCCTGCGCCTTGGCCTGGTCCTCGGTCAAGCCGACCCAGGCGACCTCGGGGTCGGTGTAGGCGACGCTGGGGATCACGCGGGCGTTGAAGGCGGCCGCGGCCAACTCCTTGTTGCCCTGCAGCTCGCCGGCGATCACTTCGGCCGCGACGTGCGCCTCGTGCACCGCCTTGTGCGCCAGCATGGGCTGGCCCACGATGTCGCCGATGGCGAAGATGTGCGCCACGTTGGTGCGCATCTGGATGTCGACCTCGATGAAGCCCCGGTCGGTGACGGCCACCCCCGCCTTGTCGGCGGCGATCTTCTTGCCGTTGGGCGTGCGGCCCACGGCCTGCAGCACCAGGTCGTAGACCTGCGGCGCGGGGGCGGTGCCGCCCGGCTCGGCGCTTTCAAACGCCACCTCGATACCTTCGGGCAGCGCGCGCGCGCCCACCGTCTTGGTCTTGAGCATGATGTTGTCGAAGCGCGGCGCGTTCATCTTCTGCCAGACCTTGACGAGGTCACGGTCGGCGCCCTGCATCAGGCCGTCGAGCATCTCGACCACATCGAGGCGCGCGCCCAGCGTGGAGTACACCGTGCCCATTTCGAGGCCGATGATGCCGCCGCCCAGGATCAGCATGCGCTTGGGGACTTCGGTGAGTTCCAGCGCGCCGGTCGAATCGACCACGCGCGGATCGTCGGGCATGAAGGGCAGGCGCACGGCCTGGCTGCCCGCGGCAATGATGGCTTTCTTGAAGGCGATGACCTTCTTGGTGCCGGTCTTGTCCTGGCCCGTGCCGGTGGTCTCTTCGACCTCGACATGGTGGGCGCCGACGAAGGCGCCGTAGCCGCGCACGGTCGTGACCTTGCGCATCTTGGCCATGGCCGCCAGGCCGCCGGTGAGCTTGCCAATCACCTTTTCCTTGTGGCCGCGCAGCTTGTCGATGTCGAGGCTGGGCGCGCCGAAGCTCACGCCCAGGTCGGCCATGTGGCTCACCTCGTCCATGACGGAGGCCACGTGCAGCAGCGCCTTCGAGGGAATGCAGCCCACGTTCAGGCACACGCCACCCAGCGTGGCATAGCGCTCGACGAGGACGACCTTCAGGCCCAGGTCGGCCGCGCGGAAGGCGGCGCTGTAGCCACCGGGGCCGGCGCCGAGCACGAGCACGTCGCATTCGAGGTCGGCCGTGCCGGCAAACTCGGCCGCTCCTGGAATAGGAGCAGCTGGCACTGGCGAAACCTTGGTTTCAGCCGGATTTGATACTGAAACGCTGGATGGACCTGCGCCGGCAGCTACAGATGCAGGAGCAGGAGCAGCCACCGGCGCGGGCGCTGCGGCATCGGCCGCCGCCTCGAGCGTCAGCAGCACGCTGCCTTCGGCGATCTTGTCGCCGAGCTGCACCTGGACCGTCTGCACCACACCGGCGTGGCTGGAGGGAATTTCCATCGAGGCCTTGTCCGACTCCACCGTGACCAGGCTCTGGTCCACGGCCACGGTGTCGCCGGGCTTGACCATCAGTTCAATGACCGTGACCTCGGCAAAGTCGCCAATGTTCGGAACCTTGATTTCAATGCTTGCCATCGTGCTGCTCCTTTACAGCAGGATGCGGCGGTAGTCCGCCAGCACCTGACCGAGGTAGGCGTTGAAGCGCGCGGCCGAGGCCCCGTCGATCACGCGGTGGTCGTAGGACAGCGACAGCGGCAGCACGAGGCGCGGGACAAACTTTTCCTTGTCCTCGTTCCACAGAGGCTTCATGGCGCCGCGCGAGAGGCCCAGGATGGCGACTTCGGGGGCGTTGATGATGGGCGTGAAATGCGTGCCGCCAATGCCGCCGAGCGAGGAGATCGACATGCAGCCGCCCTGCATGTCGGCCGCGCCGAGCTTGCCCTCGCGCGCCTTCTTGGCCAGTTCCGACATTTCCTGGCTGATCTGCAGGATGCCCTTCCGGTCGGCGTCCTTGAGCACCGGCACGACCAGCCCGTTGGGCGTGTCGGCGGCAAAGCCGATGTTGAAGTACTGCTTGTAAACCAGCGCGTCGCCGTCGAGGCTGGCATTGAAGTCGGGGAACTTCTTGAGCGCCGCCACCACGGCCTTGATGACGAAGGCCAGCATGGTGACCTTGGTGCCGCTCTTCTCGTTTTCCTTGTTGGTGGAGACGCGGAAGGCTTCGAGCTCGGTGATGTCGGCCTCGTCGTTGTTCGTGACGTGGGGGATCATCACCCAGTTGCGGTGCAGGTTGGCGCCGCTGATCTTCTTGATGCGGGAGAGCTCCTTGCGCTCGATGGCGCCGAACTTGGCAAAGTCCACCTTGGGCCAGGGCAGCAGGTCCAGGCCTGCGCCGCCACCGCTGGCGGCAGCGGCCTTGGGTGCGACTGCGGCCTGGGCCCGGGTCTGCACGCTGCCGACCATGACGGACTGGGTGAAGGCCTGCACATCGGTTTCGGTGATCCGGCCCTTGGGGCCACTGCCCTGCACTTCGGCCAGCGGCACGCCGAGTTCACGGGCAAACTTGCGCACCGAGGGCGATGCGTGTGGCAGCGCGCCCGTGGGTGCCACGGTGGGGTTGTGTGCCGGCACGGCGGCCTGCGGAGCCGAAGGCGTGGCAGCGGACTGGGGCGCTGCGGCCGGGGCCGCAGCAGGCGCTATGGCAGCGGCCACGGCCGCCGGAGCCGGCGCAGCGGCGGGTGCCGCGGCAGCGCCCACGCCTTCGATCTGGCCGACCATATCGCCGATGTTGACCTTGTCGCCCACTTTGATGCTGAGCGCCTTGAGCACGCCCGCGGCCGGCGATGGGATTTCCATCGAGGCCTTGTCGGACTCCACGGTGAACAGCGATTGCTCCAGGGCCACGGTGTCGCCGACCTTGACGAGCATCTCGATCACGGTGACATCCTTGAAATCACCGATGTCGGGGATGCGCAGATCCACCGTGCTCGCGGCGGCCGGCGTTGCCGGAGCAGGCGCTGCAGCGGGCGCAGGCGAAGGTGCCGCCACGGCGGGTGCCGCAACCGGTGCAGCCGCTGCGGGCGCCGGTGCGGGCGCTGCCGCGTCGGCGGTTTCCAGCACCACGATGACCGAGCCCTGCTTGATCTTGTCGCCCAGGGCCACGCGCAGCTCCTTGACCACGCCCGCGTGGCTGGACGGAATCTCCATCGAGGCCTTGTCGGACTCCACAGTGACCAGCGACTGCTCTGCCTTGATCGTGTCGCCCGGCTGGACCAGCACTTCGATCACGGCCACTTCGTCAAAGTCGCCGATGTCGGGAACTTGAATATCTACCATTGCCATAGTTGTCTCCCGTTCGTCTTCAGGCGTGCAGCGGGTTGATCTTGTCGGTGGCGATACCGTACTTGGCAATCGCTTCGGCCACCTTGGTCACCGGCACCTGGCCCCCATCGGCCAGTGCGCGCAGTGCCGCCAGCACAATGTAATGGCGGTCGATCTCAAAGTGCTCGCGCAGCTTGCGGCGGAAGTCCGAGCGGCCAAAGCCGTCCGTGCCCAGCACCTTGTAGTGGCGGCCCTTGGGCATGTAGGGGCGGATCTGCTCTGCATAGGCCTTCATGTAGTCGGTCGATGCGATCACGGGGCCGGTGCTCTTGGCGAGCTGCTCGGTCACGAACGGCACGCGCGGGGCTTCCAGCGGGTGCAGCAGGTTCCAGCGCTCCACCTCCTGGCCGTCGCGGGTCAGTTCGTTGAACGACGGGCAGCTCCACACATCGGCGGCAATGCCCCAGTCCTTTTCGAGCAGTTCTTGCGCGAAGAATGACTCGCGCAGGATGGTGCCCGAGCCGAGCAGCTGCACGCGCAGGCCGCTTTGCGGCACCTTCTGGCCAGGCTTGCACAGGTACATGCCCTTGATGATCTGCTCTTCCGTGCCGGCTTCGAGGCCCGGCATTGGGTAGTTCTCGTTGAGCAGCGTGATGTAGTAGAAGACGTTTTCCTGCTCCTGCACCATGCGGCGCATGCCGTCGTGCATGATCACCGCCACTTCGTGGGCGAAGGTCGGGTCGTAGGTCACGCAGTTGGGGATGGTGTTGGCCAGGATGTGGCTGTGGCCGTCTTCGTGCTGCAGCCCTTCGCCATTGAGCGTGGTGCGGCCCGAGGTGCCGCCGAGCAGGAAGCCGCGCGCCTGCATGTCGCCCGCCGCCCAGGCCAGGTCGCCGACGCGCTGGAAGCCGAACATCGAGTAGTACACGTAGAACGGGATCATGATCCGGTTGCTCGTGCTGTAGCTCGTGGCCGCCGCGATCCAGCTGCTCATGCCGCCGGCTTCGTTGATGCCTTCCTGCAGGATCTGGCCGGCCTTGTCCTCGCGATAGTACATGACCTGGTCTTTGTCGACCGGGGTGTACTGCTGGCCCGCAGGGTTGTAGATGCCGATCTGGCGGAACAAGCCTTCCATGCCAAAGGTGCGCGCTTCGTCGACCAGGATCGGTACGACACGCGGACCCAGTTCCTTGTCGCGCAGTAGTTGCGTGAGAAAGCGCACATAGGCCTGCGTGGTCGAGATCTCGCGGCCCTCGGGGGTCGGGTCGAGGATGGCCTTGAAAGTGTCGAGCGGCGGCACATTGAACTGCTCGTCGGCCTTGGTGCGGCGGTGCGGCAGGTAGCCACCCAGGGCCTGGCGGCGCTCATGCAGATAGCGCATCTCGGGCGTGTCGTCGGCCGGCTTGTAGAACGGCAGGTCGGCGATCTGGCTGTCGGGGATCGGGATGTTGAAGCGGTCGCGGAAAGCCTTGATGTCCTCGTCGCCCAGCTTTTTGGTCTGGTGCACGGTGTTCTTGCCTTCACCGATCTTGCCCATGCCAAAGCCCTTGACGGTCTTGACCAGCAGCACGGTGGGCTGGCCCTTGGTCTCGTTGGCAGCGTGGAAGGCGGCATAGACCTTCTGCGCATCGTGGCCACCGCGGCGCAGGTTCCAGATCTCGTCGTCGCTCATGTGCTCGACCATCTTCAACGTGCGCGGATCGCGGCCGAAGAAGTTCTTGCGGACGTAGGCGCCGTCGTTGGCCTTGAACGCCTGGTAGTCGCCGTCGTTGCACTCCATCATGATCTTGCGCAGCGCACCGTCCTTGTCCTTGGCGAGCAGATCGTCCCAGCGGCTGCCCCAGATCAGCTTGATCACGTTCCAGCCCGAGCCGCGGAATTCGCCTTCGAGCTCCTGGATGATCTTGCCGTTGCCGCGCACCGGGCCGTCCAGGCGCTGCAGGTTGCAGTTGATGACGAAGATCAGGTTGTCGAGCTTCTCGCGCGAAGCCAGGCTGATCGCGCCCAGCGATTCGACCTCGTCCATCTCGCCGTCGCCGCAGAACACCCAGACCTTGCGGTTCTCGGTGTTGGCAATGCCGCGCGCGTGCAGGTACTTGAGGAAGCGCGCCTGGTAGATGGCCATCAGCGGGCCGAGGCCCATGGACACCGTCGGAAACTGCCAGAACTCGGGCATGAGCTTGGGGTGCGGGTAGCTCGACAGGCCCTTGCCATCGACCTCCTGGCGGAAGTTGTTCAGCTGCTCTTCGGTGAGGCGCCCTTCCATGTAGGCGCGGGCATAGATGCCGGGCGAGACGTGGCCCTGGATGTAGAGACAGTCACCGCCGTGCTCTTTGCCAGGTTCGTTGCTCTCGGCGTGCCAGAAATGGTTGAAGCCGGCCGCGAACATGTTGGCCAGCGAGGCGAAGGAGCCGATGTGGCCGCCCAGGTCGCCGCCTTCGGGCGGGTGGATGCGGTTGGCCCTGACCACCATCGCCATGGCGTTCCAGCGCATATAGGCGCGCAGGCGCCCTTCGAGCTCCAGGTTGCCAGGGCAGCGCGCTTCCTGGTCTTTTTCGATGGTGTTCACATAGCCCGTGTTGGCAGAGAACGGCATGTCGATGCTGCTTTGGCGCGCGTGCTCGAGCAGCTGTTCGAGCAGGAAATGGGCGCGTTCTGCGCCTTCCTTGTCGATCACGGCGGACAGCGCATCCATCCACTCTCGGGTCTCTTGCTGGTCGGCGTCGGGGGCTGGCAATGCGCCGCTGCCGGCGCGAGGATCGGGCTGTGCTGACATGGTTTGTCTCCTGGAGATATAGACCGCAATTTAGTGCGTGCCGCCAAGTTTCTCATATTTTTTTCTTATTTCAAATTATGCTTTTAGATTTCATAATACGATAAATTGCTGCAAACGCACATTTTCCGCACCATCGCGGTGCACCCTGCGCTCCCCTACACTCGGCCCATGCACTCGCCCTCTCTCGCCCCCGCGCCATCGCGCACTGCCGCGCTCGCGCGCTCGTGGCGCGCATGGTGGCGCAGTCTCTCGCCCACGCGTCAGGACCGCTTTGCCGCGCTGGCTCCGCTGGCGGCCGTGCTGCTGTTCATGGCGGCCATCGTGGCGGCTTTCTGGTATCTGCGCATGGAGGAAGGCGAGCGCGAGCAGGAGGCGCTGCGCCGCGATGTGGAGTACGCACAGCAGCGCGTGCGCCTGCGCCTGCTCGAGCGCCAGGAACAGATCATGCGCATTGCACGCGATCTGTCGAACCAGGAGCTGGAGCGCCCCCAGTTCGACCAGCGCGCAGAGGCCCTGATCAGCCAGTACCCCGAGCTCCAGGCCATAACCTGGATCGATGCGCGCGGCCACATCCGTGCCAGCCACGCAGCGCCCACACTCTCGGGCGGCCAGATGCGCGTGCCCGGCGAGGTGCTGAAGAAAGGCGACACCGCCGACGCCTTCGACCTCACGCGCGACCTGCAGCAGCCGGTCTATGTGCAACCCGCCGCCGGCAGTGGCGAGCCCACGCCTTTGCTGCAGCTGCAGGTGCCACTCAATGTGCAGGGCAAGTTTGGCGGCGTGGTATTGGGCGAGTATTCCATCGACAGCCTGCTGCGCTACGGCACTCCCACCGAGGTACTGGCGCGCTATGCCGTGACGCTGCTCGACGCGCAGCACCAGGTGCTCGCCGGCACGCCGCTGGCGCCTCGCAGCGCCACCATGCCCTGGCAGCCCTGGAGCAAGCGCGCCAACGAATACGAAGTGCCCGTCTCGCCCGTGGGCAACGGCTTGGTGCTGCGGGCCCAGGCGTACCGCACCTCGCTGGGCGTGGTCGGCAGCGGCTTGTTCTGGCTGGTGGTCACGCTCAGCACCATGACGGCGTGGATGCTGATTGCCACCTGGCGCCACACACGCCGGCGCATGCAGGCGCAGATGGCCCTGGTGGCAGAAACCAATTTCCGCCGCGCCATGGAAAACTCGGTGCTCACCGGCATGCGCGCGCTCGACCTGCAGGGCCGCATCACCTACGTGAACGCAGCGTTCTGCCAGATGACAGGCTGGAGCGAGGCCGAACTGGTGGGCCAGACACCGCCGTTCCCCTACTGGCCCGACGCCGACCTGGACACGCTGCACGCGCGCCTGCAGGACGAGCTCAACGGCAAGACCGTGTCCGGGGGCTTCCAGGTGCGGGTGCGGCGCAAGAACGGCGCCATCTTCGATGCCCGGCTCTACGTCTCTCCGCTGATCGACGCGCGCGGCCAGCAGACCGGGTGGATGACCTCGATGACCGACATCACCGAGCCCAACCGCATCCGCGAGCAACTCTCGGCATCGCATGAGCGCTTCACCATCGTGCTCGAAGCGCTTGACGCCTCGGTCTCGGTGGCCCCCCTGGGCAGCGAAGAGCTGCTGTTCGCCAACAAACTCTACCGCCAGTGGTTTGGCTCACAGACCGACGGACACCTGCAGCTCGTGGCCCAGGCCGGCGTGCTGCCTGCCAAGAACGCCGGCAGCGACAGCGCAGACGGCGAAGACGGGCTCATGGGGCTGCCCACCGACACCCTGACCAGCGCCCACACCGAGAACGCCGAAATCTTCTTGCCCGAACTGGGCAAGTGGCTGGAAGTGCGCTCGCGCTACCTCAGCTGGGTCGACGGGCGCCTGGCCCAGATGGTGATTGCCACCGACATCACGCCCCGGCGCCAGGCCGAGGAGCAGACCGCCCGGCAAACCGAGCGCGCGCAGTCGGTCAGCCGCCTGATCACCATGGGCGAGATGGCATCGAGCGTGGCGCACGAGCTCAACCAACCGCTCACCGCCATCAACAACTACTGCAACGGCATCGTCTCGCGTATCCACAGCGGCCAGATCACGCAGGAGGCCCTGCTCGCGGCGCTGGAGAAAACCTCGCACCAGGCGCAGCGCGCCGGGCAGATCATCCAGCGCATCCGGGACTTCGTGAAGAAGAGCGAGCCCAACCGCACGCTGGCCGATGTCTCCAGCATGGTCGGCGAAGCGCTGGAGCTGGCGGACATCGAACTGCGTCGCCACAACGTGCGCCTGACGCACTATGTCGCGGCACGGCTGCCGCAGGTCATGGCCGACTCCATCCTGATCGAACAGGTGCTGATCAACCTCATGAAGAACGGCGCCGAATCGATTGCCCAGGCACGCCGCACGCCGGCAAGGCGCAGCGTGGAACTGCGTGTCGTGCCCAAGCAGATCGAGGGCCAGCAGGTGGTCGAGTTTTCGGTGCAGGACACCGGCCAGGGACTGGCGCAGGAAGTGCTCGAGCGCCTGTTCGAAGCCTTTTTCTCGACCAAGCAGGAAGGCATGGGCATGGGCCTCAATTTGTGCCGCAGCATTGTCGAATCCCACCAGGGGAGAATGCAGGCGGAGAACATCTACAATGGTTCCGAAGTCACGGGCTGCAGGTTCTCTTTTTGGCTTCCGCTTGCTGCGCCTGACAACGATGCTACGAATTCTGTAGCTAATGTACATCCCCCGAGGACAATTGCATGAGCTTGATTCCGAAAAAAGGCACTGTGTATGTGGTCGACGACGACGAAGCCGTGCGCGATTCGTTGCAGTGGCTGCTCGAAGGCAAGGATTACCGGGTGCGCTGTTTTGATTCGGCGGAATCCTTTCTCTCACGCTACGACCCGCGCGAAGTTGCCTGCCTGATCGTCGACATCCGCATGGGTGGCATGACGGGTCTGGAGCTGCAAGACCGCCTGATCGAACGCAAGTCCCCTCTGCCCATCGTCTTCATCACGGGCCACGGCGACGTGCCCATGGCCGTGAACACCATGAAGAAGGGCGCACTCGACTTCATCCAGAAACCGTTCAACGAAGAAGAGCTGATTGCCCTGGTGGAGCGCATGCTCGACCATGCGCGCGAAGCCTTCACCGGCCACCAGCAGGCGGCCAGCCGCGATGCGCTGCTGTCCAAGCTGACGAGCCGCGAAGCGCAGGTCTTGGAACGCATCGTCGCCGGCCGCCTGAACAAGCAGATCGCCGACGACCTGGGCATCAGCATCAAGACCGTGGAGGCGCACCGCGCCAACATCATGGAAAAACTCGGCGCCAACACCGTCGCCGACCTGCTCAAGATTGCGCTCGGCCAAACCACCGCCAAAGCCTGACCGCTACACTTTCAATAGCTTCTAGCGCTTACTACATAAGCGCTAGAGGCTTTTTTCATTGATATTTGACCATGACAGCCCAAACGATAGACGGCAACGCCCTTTCCCGCCAACTGCGCACCGACGTCGCCCAACGCGCCGCCACCCTGAAGGCCCGCGGCGTCACGCCTGGCCTGGCCGTGGTGCTGGTCGGCGACAACCCGGCCTCGCAGGTCTATGTGCGCAATAAGGTCAAGGCGTGCGAGGACAGCGGCCTGCACTCGGTGCTCGAGAAGTACGGCGCCGACATGACCGAGGCTGCGCTGCTGGCACGCGTCGAAGCGCTCAACAACGACCCGTCCATCCACGGCATCCTGGTGCAACTGCCCCTGCCCAAGCACATCGATGCGCAAAAGGTGATTGAAGCCATCTCGCCCGCCAAGGACGTGGACGGCTTCCACATCGCCAGCGCCGGAGCGCTGATGACCGGCATGCCAGGTTTTTGGCCCTGCACCCCATACGGCTGCATGAAGATGCTCGAATCCATTGGCTACGACCTGCGCGGCAAGCACGCGGTCGTCATCGGACGCAGCAACATCGTGGGCAAGCCGATGGCGCTCATGCTGCTGGCCCAAAACGCCACCGTCACCATCTGCCACAGCGCCACGCAGGACCTCAAGGCGCAGACCCTGCAGGCCGACGTGATCGTCGCCGCGGTGGGCAAGCGCAACGTGCTCACGGCCGACATGGTCAAGTCCGGCGCCGTCGTCATCGACGTCGGCATGAACCGCAACGACGAAGGCAAACTCTGCGGCGACGTGGACTTTGACGGCGTCAAGAACGTGGCGGGCCACATCACCCCCGTGCCCGGCGGCGTCGGCCCCATGACCATCACCATGCTGCTGGTCAATACCCTCGAAGCGGCAGAGCGCGCCGCCGGCGCCTGACACACCTCCCGCGCCCCTACCACCTTGAACCGCCCCCAGGCGACGCCATCTAAGCCCGCATGAGCAATCCCCTCCTCGACTTCTCCGCCCTGCCCGCATTCGACCGCATTGCCCCCAGTGACGTGGCGCCCGCCATGGACGCGCTGCTGGCGCGCGCCAGCCAGGCGCTCGAAACCGTCACGGCGCCCGCGTTTCCCGCGCGCTGGGACGACATCGCGCGCGTGCTGGACGTGGCCACCGAACAGCTGGGCCGCTCCTGGGGCGTGGTGAGCCACCTCAACAGCGTGGCCGACACGCCCGAGCTGCGCGCGGCCTACAACGAGGCGCTGCCGCGTGTGACCGAGTTCTGGACACGCCTGGGCGCCGACGAGCGGCTCTACGCCAAGTACAAGGCCATCGACCCGGCCGGGCTCAACACCGAACAGCGCCAGGCGCTCAAGAACGCAGTGCGCAACTTCGTGCTGTCGGGCGCCGAGCTGCAAGGCGCTGCCAAGGAGCGCTTTGCGCAGATCCAGGAGCGCCAGGCCGAGCTGCAGCAGAAGTTCAGCGAAAACGCGCTCGATGCGACCGACGCATACGCCTACTACGCCCGTGCCGACGAGCTCGACGGCGTACCCTCCGACGTCCAGCAGACCGCGCAGGCCGCCGCGCGCGCCGAGGGCAAGGACGGCTTCAAGCTCACGCTCAAGATGCCTTGCTATCTGCCGGTGATGCAGTTTGCCCGCAGCAGCGCGCTGCGCGAGACGCTGTACCGCGCCTACGTCACGCGCGCCTCCGACCAGGCCGCGGGCGAGGCCGTGAAATACGACAACACGGCCCTGATCCAGGAAATTTTGGCGCTGCGCCAGGAAGAGGCGCACCTGCTGGGCTACGCCAATTTCGGCGAGGTGTCCGTCGTGCCCAAGATGGCCGAGTCGGCCGACGAGGTGATCGCCTTCCTGCGCGACCTGGCGCACCGCGCCCGGCCCTACGCCGAAAAGGACGTGGCCGACCTGCGCGCCTTTGCCGCGGAGAGCCTGGGCCTGGGCGACCCGCAGGCCTGGGACTGGCCCTACGTTGCCGAGAAGCTCAAGGAAGCGCGTTACGCCTTCAGCGAGCAGGAGGTCAAACAGTACTTCACCGCCCCCAAGGTGCTGGCGGGGCTGTTCAAGATCGTCGAGACACTGTTCGAGGTGGCCATTCGCCCGGATGACGCGGCGGTCTGGAATCCCGCCGTGGCGTTCTACCGCATTGAGCGGGCCGGGCAGCTGGTGGGCCAGTTCTACCTCGACCAGCCTGCACGCACCGGCAAACGCGGCGGCGCGTGGATGGACGACATGCGCACGCGCTGGCTGCGACCCGACACCGGCGAGCTGCAGACGCCGGTCGCGCACCTGGTCTGCAACTTTGCCGGCGGCGTCGATGGCAAGCCGGCGCTGCTCACGCACGACGACGTCATCACCCTGTTCCATGAGTTCGGCCACGGGCTGCACCACATGCTCACGCAAGTGAACGAGCGCGACGTGTCGGGCATTGGCGGCGTCGAATGGGACGCGGTTGAACTGCCCAGCCAGTTCATGGAAAATTTCTGCTGGGAATGGGACGTGCTCAAGCACATGAGCGCGCACGTGGACACGGGCGAGCCGCTGCCGCGCACCCTGTTCGACAAGATGATGGCGGCCAAGAACTTCCAGAGCGGCATGGGCACGCTGCGCCAGATCGAATTCGCGCTGTTCGACATGCTGCTGCACACTTCGCACGATCCGGCGCACGACTTCATGCCGCTGCTGGCGCAGGTGCGCCAGGAGGTGTCCGTGCTGCAGCCCCCGGCCTTCAGCCGCACAGCGCACACCTTCAGCCACATTTTTGCGGGCGGTTATGCGGCCGGCTACTACAGCTACAAATGGGCCGAGGTGCTGAGCGCCGATGCCTATGCCGCGTTCGAGGAAACCGTCGGCCCCGACGGATCGCCCTGCCAGGAGACGGGGCGGCGCTACCGCCAGGCCATCCTGGAGGCCGGCGGCAGCCGCCCGGCCATGGAATCGTTCAAGGCCTTCCGCGGCCGCGAGCCCAACCTGGAGGCGCTGTTGCGCCACCAGGGCATGGCCTGAGCACGCCTTGCACCTTCACCCACTGCGCTGAACGTTCTGGAGATTGAGCATGCCCCTGCCCCGCCCCTTCCTTGCCCTGGCCACCCTGCTGTGCACTCTGGCCTGGGCCGGCCCGGGACAGGCCCAGCCGGTCTACCGCATCGTCGGGCCGGACGGCAAGGTGACCTTTTCCGACCGCGCGCCGGGCAACGACGCGGAGCCCGCCCGGGCCGGGCGGGCCGGCGCCGCACCAGAGGCCGGTCAGGCCACTGCCCTGCCCTACGAGCTGCGCCAGATCGCCACGCGCTTTCCGGTCACGCTGTACACGGGCGCCGACTGCACGCCGTGCGCCAGCGCGCGCAATCTGCTAGTCCAGCGCGGCGTGCCCTTCACCGAGCGCACCGTGGCCAGCAACGAAGACATCGACGCCCTGCAGCGCCTCAGTGGCGGCTCCAGCCTGCCCTTTGGCACCATCGGGGGCCAGCAGCTGACGGGTTTTTCGGACAGTGAATGGACGCAGTACCTGGATGCGGCCGGCTACCCCAAGCAGTCGCAGCTGCCCCCCCAGTACCGCCGAGCCGCGCCCACCCCTCTGGTGGCCATCCAACGCACGCCATCCCCTGCTCCCGCAACGGCGGCAGCCCCTGGCAATGCGCCGCCTGCCGTCCGCCAGGAACCGGCAGTGCCGCGCGGGCCGACGCCGCCCAACCCTGCGGGCATCCGCTTCTGAGGCACCGGCGCTCCACGCTACGTCCCCAAGCCGGCAATTCTCGCCGCGCAAACGCTCAATAGGCCAGCGTTTGCACCCCGTGCGCCGTGCCCAAAAGGCACACCGACGCCTTCTGGTGCGCAAAGATTCCTACGCAAACCACGCCGGGCCACTGGTTCACCTCGGACTCCAAGGCCAGGGGATCGGTGATCGACAGCCCTGTCACGTCCAGGATGTGCTGGCCGTTGTCGGTCACCAGCGGCGCCCCGTCCTTCAGGCGCAATGTGGCATGGCCGCCGAGCGCGGCAAACCGGCGGGCGATGTGCCGAGCCGCCATTGGAATGACCTCCACCGGCAGGGGAAACTTTCCAAGCACGGCAACGCGCTTGGACTCGTCCGCGATGCAAACAAAGCGCTGGGCGAGCGCGGCCACGATTTTTTCGCGCGTCAGCGCCGCGCCGCCGCCCTTGACCATGAAGCCGTGGTCATCGATCTCGTCGGCACCATCGACGTACACCGCCAGTTGCTCCACTTCGTTGGCATCCACCACGTCGATTCCCAGGGCGCGCAGGCGATCGGTGCTGGCGACCGAACTGGAAACGGCTGCGCGGACCTGGTCCTTGATGCCAGCCAGTGCGTCGATGAACTTGTTGACTGTGGAGCCGGTGCCGACGCCCACGATGTCGCCGGGCACGATATAGCGCAAGGCAGCCTGGCCGACTTGGGCCTTGAGTTCGTCTTGGGTCAGGGGGGAGGAGGTCGTCATGGGCGAGAATAAGAAGGTTAGCCCTGAATTATCCCCATGTCCCTGATTCCCTACGCCCTCACCCGCCCGTTTTTGTTTGGCATGGATGCCGAAGCGGCCCACGATCTCACCATGGACATGCTGGCCCGCGGTCAGGGCACGCCCCTGCAGTGGGCCTGGTGCCATGACACCGTGGACGACCCCGTCGAACTGGCGGGCCTGACATTTCCCAACCGCGTCGGCATGGCCGCCGGGCTGGACAAGAACGCACGCTGCATTGACGCACTCAGCGCCATGGGATTCGGTTTTGTCGAGGTCGGTACCGTGACGCCCCAGCCACAGCCCGGCAATCCCAAGCCGCGCATGTTCCGCCTGCCCGAGGCACGGGCGCTGGTCAATCGGCTGGGCTTCAACAACGATGGGCTCGAAGCGTTCGTGCACAACGTCCAGCGCGCCCGATTTCGCTCGCAACAACGGGCCCACCCCATGCTGCTGGGTCTGAATATCGGCAAGAACGCCAGCACGCCGATGGAAGAAGCCAGGAACGACTACCTGAGTTGCCTGGACGGTGTCTACCCGCACGCCGACTATGTGACCGTCAACATCAGTTCGCCCAACACGCAGAACCTGCGCACGCTGCAAAGCGACGCCGCCCTCGACGCGCTGCTGGGCGCGATTGCCGAGCGGCGCGAAGTGCTGGCACGCCAGCATGCGGGCACCGGCGGCAAGGAAAAGCGCGTGCCCATCTTTGTGAAGATCGCCCCGGACCTCGAGGAGGCCCAGGTCGCCGTCATTGCCAGCGCGCTCGAGCGCCACGGCATGGACGGCGTCATCGCCACCAACACCACCATACGCCGCGACGCCGTGCAAGGCCTGTGCCATGCGCAAGAGGCGGGAGGACTGAGCGGCGCCCCGGTCCTGGAGGCCAGCAACCAGGTCATACGCCAGCTGCGCGCGGCCCTGGGCAGCCGCTACCCCATCATCGGTGTGGGCGGCATCATGAGCGCGGAAGATGCCGTGGCCAAGGTGCGGGCGGGCGCAGACGTGGTGCAGATTTATACGGGGTTGATCTACGAAGGCCCTGCACTCCCCAGCCGCGTCGCACGCGCTCTCAAGACCATGGCCTGACGTCCGCCCGGGCCTGCGGACTGCCGCGCAACGCGGTTTGCCTTCGATCCGCGGCGCTCCTGAAGCACTTTTTTCCTGCCTTCCAGGCTAGCGCAAGCGCGTTAGCAACGGCAGCACGACACCGGCCCATGCCACGAGCCGCTTGGGTCCGAGCACCAAGGCCAGACCGGCCAAGGCGGCCAGTGCGGCCGGATGCTGCTTGGCAAACACCGCAACGCGCAAAGGCAAAGGCGCATCCGCGCCCAGCCCTCCCTCGGCCTTGCGCATCGCCAAGAACTGCTCGCGCCGCGCACGCCGTGCGCGCAGGCGTTCGCGTTGCGCGGCCATGCGCTCGATGATGCGTTGCTGCGCGGGCGTGGGAACAGGCAGATTCTTGTCAGAGAAAGATTCAGACTTGCTCACAGCTGCTCCTTGATGTCGTGCCAATCCTGGGCCAGTTCGCGGCGCGTGAGCGCAAACGCGCCCCCGGCCGCGTGCACCGTGGCCCACAGCGCCACCAGCGCACCAAGCCACAGCGCAAGCCACACGCCCGCGACGCTCCATGTCGCCACGGTGCGGTGCGGTGTGTCCCAGAACTGAACCACGAGCGCGAGCGACAGCAGCACCAAGGCCACCACCGTCAAGCCTGCGATCGCCAGCGCCAGCAGCACGGTGTTGCGCAGTCGGCGCTTGTGTTCTCGCCACTCCAACTGCGCCAGCTCCAGGCGGTCTTCTGCAGCCAGGGCGCCCTCCATGACAGCGGCACGCCAGCGTGCGACCATGGCCTCCAGACCAAGCAGGGAAATCCAGTTCATGCACGTCCTCCTGTCAGAGACCGGGCGGCCTGCGCAGCCGCCCACACAAGTTCAACGGCGCGACAGCAGGAAGCCGACCAGCGCGCCAACGGCGAGAGCGGCCCCGGCCACGCGCCACGGCTCGTCGTGTGCATAGCGGTCTGCCGCACGGGCGGCCTCCTTGGCTTGGCGCGCGGCCTCTTGCGCAGCTTCCACCGCGGCATCGCGCACGTTGTGCATGCCATCGTCCATGCGCTGGCGCAGGAGCTTGATCTGGGGGATGCTGTCGAGATCTCGGCTGGACAGCAACCCACGCAAATCGGAAACCAGTTTCTCAAGTTCGCTTTGGGTGGAAGAAATGGTGTCGGAAGCAGAGGTCGTCATATCAGCCTTTCGTTGTGTGAAAAACAGGAATCGATAGCGCGCAGCCTCGTGGCGGTGCTGCAGAACCCATCTTAGCGAGCTGTTCGGGCGCCAGGTACCCAAAGAGCGCATGGCGGTGCTTTTTGAGCCCCTGTCCGACAAATTCACGGCATCTTCGCTACCTGCTCCGCGATGGCCAGCGCGCTGGTCAGGCCTGGCGACTCGATGCCAAACAGGTTGACGAGCCCGCGCACGCCATGGTCGCGCTCCCCCTGGATCACGAAATCGGCGGCCGGTGCACCAGGGCCACTGAGCTTGGGCCGCATGCCGGCATAGCCCGGCACCAAGCTGCCTGCGCGCAGGCCGGGCCAGTACCGGCGCACTTCGCTGTAGAAGGCATCGCCCCGGGCCGGGTCCACGGTCAGGTCGTCGGGCGCCTCGACCCACTGCACATCGGGGCCGAACTTGGCCTGGCCGCCCAAGTCCAGCGTCAGGTGCACGCCCAGGCCAGCGGCTTCGGGCACCGGGTAAACAAGGCGGCTGAAAGGCGCCGTGCCGCTGAGGGTGAAGTAGCTGCCCTTGGCGTAATAGGGCGTGGGGACATGCCGTGGATCCAGCCCCTCGAAGCGCCGCGCCAGCAGCGGCGCCGCCAACCCGGTGGCATTGACAACGGTGCGTGCCTGCAGCTGCGTGCCATCCTCCGCTATCAACAAAATAGCATCTTGCGCGCACCGGGCATGGGCCAGAGGTGAATTCAATGCCACAAGCCCGCCCGCATGCTCCAGGTCGGCCTGCAGCGCCAGCATCAGGGCGTGGCTGTCGACGATGCCGGTGCTGGGCGAATGCAGCGCCGCCACGCACTCCAGGGCAGGCTCCAGCGCCCGCGCGGCATCGCGGTCGAGCCATTGCAAATCCACCACACCATTGGCGGCCGCGCGCGCGACGATGCCGTGCAGCTGCGCCAGCTGCTCGGCGCGGGTGGCCACGATCAGCTTGCCGCAGCGGCGGTAAGGAATGCCGCGCGCAGCGCAGTAGCCGTACAGCATCTCGCGGCCCTGCACGCACAGGCGCGACTTGAGCGACCCCTCGGGATAGTAGATGCCCGCATGGATGACCTCGCTGTTGCGCGAACTGGTGCCTGTGCCGATGGCCGGCGCGGCCTCCAGCACGATGACCTCGCGGCCACGCAGCGCCAGGGCGCGCGCAACCGCCAGGCCCACCACCCCTGCGCCGATGACGGCGCAATCCACGGAATCTGTCATTAGTAAGCTCCTGCAAGAGACCAGGGCGCCGGCCCTGGTGCGCCCGCACCGCGCAAGGTGCGGGTCGTCGCCGCCGTCCCGCAGTGCATTGTCTGTACCAATGCACGGCACCCCACGGACCCGACGTGCAAAAGGCAAAAAAAAAGACCAGCCACTGATGGCCGGTCTTTCGTTTTTGGTGGGCGATACATGGATCGAACATGTGACCCCTGCCGTGTGAAGGCAGTGCTCTACCGCTGAGCTAATCGCCCGATGAGACTGCCGACATCGGCACACTCATAAACACTGGTGGGTGATACATGGATCGAACATGTGACCCCTGCCGTGTGAAGGCAGTGCTCTACCGCTGAGCTAATCACCCGTGCTGTCTCTGTGACAGCCCGCAATTATGGCACAGCTTTTGGAGCGCTCTCTGAAGTCTTCCAAATTGTTTTGCCGCCGCTGGCCTTGTCCAGCTGCACCAGCATCTGTTCGTGGGCGGCGATCTCGGCATCGCTGGCCTGCAGGACCTGCAGCGCGATGCTGCGCAGGTCCACGGCGGCCACGTTGATGGCAGCACCACCGTCATCGCCCTCGTCGGCGATGAGCAGCGCATCCTGGCCGCGCGTGAGGTTGATGTACACGTCCGCCAGCAGCTCGGCGTCCAGCAGAGCGCCGTGCAGGGTGCGCCCCGAGTTGTCCACGCCCAGCCGATCGCATAGCGCATCGAGCGAGTTGCGCTTGCCGGGGTACATCTCCTTGGCCATGGCCAGGGTGTCGGTGACTTCGCCCACAAAGCTGCGCAGTCCCGGGCGGCCGATGAGCTCGAGTTCCTTGTTGAGAAAGCCCACGTCGAACGCGGCATTGTGGATGATGACCTCGGCGTCCTGCAGGTACTCCAGCAGCTCATCGGCCACGGCGGCGAACTTGGGTTTGTCCTTGAGAAACTCGTTGCTGATGCCGTGCACCTTCAGCGCGTCGGGGTGGCTGTCGCGCCCAGGGCTCAGGTAGAAATGCTTGTTGTTTCCGGTCAGCTTGCGCGCAAACAGTTCGACGCAGCCAATTTCGATGATGCGGTCTCCGCCCTCGGCGGACAGGCCGGTGGTTTCGGTGTCGAGAACGATCTGCCGGCTCATCTCAGTGGTTTTCCTTGGCGTGGTTGATCGAGTACTTGGGAATTTCCACCGTCACATCCTGGGCCGCCAGAATGGCCTGACAACTCAGGCGCGACTGCGGCTCCAGCCCCCAGGCGCGGTCGAGCAGGTCTTCCTCCTCTTCCTCTGCCTCGTTGAGCGAGTGGTAGCCCTCGCGCACGATGACATGGCAGGTGGTGCAGGCGCAGCTCATGTCGCAGGCATGCTCGATGTTGATGCGGTGCTCCAACAGGGCTTCGCAGATCGAGGTGCCCGCGGGGGCGGTGATCTCGGCACCGGCGGGACAGTATTCAGGGTGGGGCAGTATCTTGATGACAGGCATAAAGCGCTCTTGGGAACTGTTTTAAAGGGTTTGCACGTTTTTGCCGGCCAGCGCCTGGCGGATGCCCCGGTCCATGCGCTGCGCGGCAAAGGCTTCCGTGCCTTTGGCCAGGGCCTGCGTTGCGGCTTCCAGCGTGGCGGCGTCGCCGCCTTCGCGCAGGCTGTGCAGACGGACCATCAGCGCCTCCACGGCGGCGCGCTCGGATTGCGCCAGCAGGTCGCCGTCGGCATCCAGCGCGCTTTGCGTGGCGATCAGCATGCGGTCGGCATCCACGCGCGCTTCGGCCAGCGCGCGCGCCTGGATGTCCTGCTCGGCCGTGGAGAAGCTCTCTTGCAGCATCTGCGCAATCTGCTCGTCGCTCAGGCCGTAGCTGGGCTTGACGTCGATGTGCGCCTCGACACCGCTGAGCTGCTCGCGCGCGCTGACGCTGAGCAGGCCGTCCGCGTCCACCGTGAAGGTCACGCGGATGCGTGCGGCGCCGGCCGCCATGGGCGGGATGCCGCGCAGCTCAAACCGCGCAAGGCTCCGGCAGTCCTGCACCAGGTCACGCTCACCCTGCAGCACATGGACGGCAAGCGCCGTCTGGCCGTCCTGGTAGGTGGTGAAGTCCTGCGCTTTGGCGGTGGGGATGGTCTCGTTGCGCGAGACGATGCGCTCGACCAGGCCACCCATGGTTTCGATGCCCAGCGACAGCGGAATCACGTCGAGCAGCAGCAGGTTGCCCGCCGTGTTGTTGCCGGCCAGTTGGTTGGCCTGGATCGCCGCGCCCAGCGCCACGACTTCGTCGGGGTTCAGGTTGGTCAGCGGCGTGCGGCCAAAGAAATCGCCCACCGCGCGCTGCACCTGGGGCATGCGCGTCGAGCCCCCGACCATGACCACGCCCTGCACCTCGTCAGCCGCCAGCTGGGCGTCGCGCAACGCGCGGCGCACGGCCGCGAGCGAGCGCGCAGTCAGATGCGCGGTGGCCGCATCCAGGTCGGAGCGTTTTACGTCAAATTGCACTCCAGCGCCCGCCAGTTCTGCGCTGAAAGCTATATTTTCAGTAGCAGTCAATGCCTCTTTGCAGGCCCGCGCAGCCAGGCGTGCAGCGGTCTTGTCCGCGGGGCTGTGCACCTGCAGGTCCAGCTGCTGCAGCACCCATTCGGCCAGCGCCGCGTCGTAGTCGTCACCGCCCAGGGTGGAGTCGCCACCGGTTGCTATCACCTCGAACACGCCCTGCGTCAGGCGCAGGATGGAGATGTCGAAGGTGCCCCCGCCCAGGTCATACACGGCATAGACGCCTTCGCTGGCGTTGTCCAGTCCATAGGCGATGGCCGCCGCCGTGGGCTCGTTGATGAGGCGCAGCAGATGGATGCCTGCGAGCTTGGCCGCATCCTTGGTGGCCTGGCGCTGCGCATCGTCAAAGTAGGCCGGCACGGTGATGACGGCGCCATACAGGTCGTCGTTGAACGTGTCTTCTGCGCGGTAGCGCAGCGTGGCCAGGATGTCGGCACTGATCTCGACCGGCGACTTGACCCCGCCCGCCGTGGCCACGCTGAGCATGCCGGTGGAGGCCGCACCCGCGCCTGCCTCGGCCGCGCCCAGCAGGTCGTAGGGCAACTTCTCGGCGTTCGCAATGTCGTGCAGACCCCGCCCCATGAAGCGCTTGACGGAGGCGATGGTGTTGCGCGCATCCTGCTGCTGCTGCGCTGCGGCTTCGTGGCCAATCTGGCGTTTGCCTCCTTCGAGGTAGCGCACGATGGACGGCAGCAGCACCCTGCCCTGCCCGTCGGGAAGGCATTCGGCCACGCCGTTGCGCACGGCGGCCACCAGGGAGTGCGTGGTGCCGAGGTCGATGCCGACGGCAATGCGCCGCTGGTGGGGATCGGGAGATTGGCCGGGTTCGGAGATCTGCAACAGCGCCATGGATTCCTGTCTTCTGCGTGGGAGGAGCCTGCCTGCGCGGCAAGCCCTCGGGATATCGGGTGGGGCCTTATTGTCCCAGTTGGTCCTGGCGGCGCCCGATGTCCCCGGCAAAACGCGCAATGAACATGAGGGCTCTGACCTGCTCGGCGGCGGCCGCGAAGTCGCCGCGCGCGTCGATCAAGTCTGCGCAGCGCGCCAGCGCGGCACGCCGCGCCTGCTGCACTTCGCCGTCGAGCGCATCGATTTGCGCCATGCTGTGCGCGTCGTCCAGCGCCTCGCGCCACTCCATCTGCTGCATCAGGAAATCGGCCGGCATGGCCGTGTTGTCCTCCGCGCGGATCGGCGCGCCCTGCAGTTCGCACAGGTAGGCGGCACGGCGCAGCGGGTCCTTGATGCGCTGGTAGGCCTCGTTGATGCGCACAGACCACTGCATGGCCACGCGCTGCGCGGCCGCACCCTGGGCGGCGAAACGGTCGGGGTGCACCTCGCGCTGCAGTTCCTTCCAGCGCGCGTCGAGCACGCTGCGCTCCTGGGCAAAGCGCCGGGGCACGCCAAACAGTTCAAAGTCGTCGGATTGCAGGTTCATATCAACAAAAAACCGCCAGCACGGTGTGCGGTGGCGGTTTCACACAGGGCCGAAAAACGCGAGCATCAAACCCGGAAGCTCTCTCCACAACCGCACCGGTCGCGCTCGTTGGGGTTGCTGAAGCGGAAGCCCTCGTTGAGGCCTTCGCGCACAAAATCGAGCTCGGTGCCATCGATGTAGGCCAGGCTCTTGGGATCGATCAGCACCTTGACGCCGTGGTTCTCGAACACAACGTCTTCCGGGGCGGCCTCGTCCACGTATTCGAGCTTGTAGGCCAGGCCCGAGCAGCCGCTGGTCTTCACGCCCAGCCGCACCCCCAGGCCCTTGCCGCGCCGTGACAGGTAGCGGCTGACATGTCGGGCTGCCGCTTCGGTCAGCGTAATGGCCATGGCGTCCTCAGACCGTGGCGGCCGCTGCTGCGCCGTGCCGGGTCTTGTAATCGTTCACTGCGGCCTTGATGGCGTCTTCGGCCAGGATGGAGCAGTGGATCTTGACCGGCGGCAAAGCCAATTCTTCGGCGATCTCGCTGTTCTTCAGCGCCGCCGCCTCATCGAGCGTCTTGCCCTTGACCCATTCGGTCACGAGCGATGACGATGCAATGGCCGATCCGCAGCCGTAGGTCTTGAAGCGCGCATCTTCGATCACGCCGGTTTCAGGGTTGACCTTGATCTGCAGCTTCATGACGTCGCCGCAGGCAGGCGCACCGACCATGCCGGTGCCAACCGAGTCGTCGCCCTTGTCGAACGAGCCCACGTTGCGCGGGTTCTCGTAATGGTCAATCACTTTTTCTGAGTAAGCCATGGTGTTCTCCTCTTCAATTCGTGTGCAATGCGGCCGGGACGCTCAATGCGCCGCCCACTGGATGGTGCTCAGATCCACGCCGTCCTGGAACATTTCCCACAAAGGACTCAGCTCGCGCAACTTGGCGACGTTTTCGCGGATGGTGGCGATGGCGTAGTCAATTTCTTCTTCGGTCGTGAAACGGCCGATGGTCATGCGCAGGCTGCTGTGGGCCAGCTCATCGCTGCGTCCGAGCGCGCGCAGCACATAGCTGGGCTCCAGGCTGGCCGAAGTGCAGGCCGAACCCGACGACACCGCCAGGCCCTTGATGCCCATGATCAGCGACTCGCCTTCGACATAGTTGAAACTGATGTTCAGGTTGTGCGGTACCCGGTGCTCCAGGTCGCCGTTGACGAACACCTGCTCAATGTCCTTGAGCCCGTCGAGCAGGCGCTTCTGCAGTGCGCGCGCCTTGGCCTGGTCCTGCGCCATCTCTTCGCCGGCCAGGCGAAAGGCCTCGCCCATGCCAACGATTTGGTGCGTGGGCAGCGTGCCCGAGCGCATGCCGCGCTCGTGGCCACCGCCGTGCATCTGCGCCTCGAGGCGCACGCGCGGCTTGCGGCGCACATACAGCGCACCAATGCCCTTGGGTCCATAGGTCTTGTGCGACGCCAGGCTCATCAGGTCCACCGGCAGGGTTTGCAGGTCGATCTCGATCTTGCCCGTGGCCTGCGCAGCATCGACGTGAAGGAGAATGCCCTTTTCACGGCACAGTGCGCCAATGGCCGGAATGTCCTGGATCACGCCGATCTCGTTGTTCACGAACATCACGCTGATCAGGATGGTGTCGGGGCGGATGGCCGCCTTGAGCGACTCGAAGTCGAGCAGACCGTTTTCCTGGACGTTCAGGTAGGTCACCTCGAAGCCCTGGCGCTCCAGCTCACGCATCACGTCGAGCACAGCCTTGTGCTCCGTCTTGACCGTGATCAGGTGCTTGCCCTTGCCCTTGTAGAACTGGGCCGCGCCTTTGATGGCGAGGTTGTTCGATTCGGTGGCGCCGCTGGTCCAGACGATTTCGCGCGGGTCGGCATGGATCAGGCCGGCCACCTGGGCGCGCGCCTTCTCGACGGCCTCCTCGGCCTCCCAGCCCCAGGCATGGCTGCGGGAGGCAGGGTTGCCGAAATGCTCGCGCAACCACGGAATCATGGCGTCGACCACGCGCGGATCGACCGGTGTGGTGGCGCCGTAATCAAGGTAGATGGGAAAGTGCGGGGTCATGTCCATGGCTGGCTCAGTAAACGGTTCCGGTTGGCAAAACAGGAAAATTCGGGGCTTGCGATGCTGGGACGGGCCTTGCAGCCCGGTCCAGAACAAAAATGCGGCTCAAGACTTGGCGAAAACGTTGCCCAGGGCAAAAACCGAATTCGGTGCGTTCACGCGGATCGGCTTGACCACCGGGGTGGTGGAAATGGCACGGCGCACGGCGGGCTTGTCTTCGATCTGCACGCCCTTGGCCAGTTGCTCGTCCACCAGCTTTTGCAGCGTGACCGAATCCAGGAATTCGACCATGCGCTGGTTGAGCGCGGCCCACAGTTCGTGGGTCATGCAGCGGCCGGCTTCGCCCAGGCAGTTTTCCTTGCCGCCGCACTGGGTGGCGTCGATGGGTTCGTCCACGGACACGATGATGTCGGCCACAGTGATGTCAGCGGCTTTGCGCGCCAGGGTGTAGCCGCCGCCAGGTCCGCGGGTGGATTCCACCAGCTCGTGGCGGCGCAGCTTGCCAAACAGCTGCTCCAGGTACGACAGCGAAATGCGCTGGCGCTGACTGATGGCAGCCAGGGTGACGGGGCCGTTGTTCTGGCGCAGGGCCAGATCAATCATGGCGGTGACCGCAAAACGGCCTTTGGTAGTGAGACGCATCGCAAGCTCCTTCGTAGGCTTGTTGGTTCAAGAAACCCCTGTTTCGCTAGCTGATCGGCTGCGGGGGCGCCGTCTCCACCCAGTACCCTGCGCGGTCTTGTCGCTCAGGGCTCTTCATCGCGGGGTATTTGTTGAGTGTTTGAGGCAAGTATACCACAAATCCCCACTTAATTGGTCGGATAAGAATACCGATCGGTCACGATGTTTTCATTCGGGTCGCAAAACCCCTTTCACTTCTGGGGCAAAGCAATCACGTTGTCGCCACCGTGGGCGCCAAAGGCCTGGTCCTTGAGCCGGCTCAACTGGTCACGCACGCGGGCCGCCTGCTCGAACTCAAGGTTGCGCGCATGGTCCAGCATCTGTTTTTCGAGGCGCTTGATCTCGCGCGCGATGTCCTTCTCGGACATGTCCTCGACCCTGGCGCGCTGCAGTGTCTCCTGCTCCAGGCGCTCGGCATCCTTGCCTGCCTTCTCGCTGTAGACCCCGTCAATCAGGTCTCGCACCCGCTTGACAATGCTGCGCGGCGTGATTCCCTGGGCTTCGTTGTGTGCGATCTGCTTGGCGCGCCGGCGTTCCGTCTCGCCCATGGCTTTTTTCATCGAGTCGGTGATGCGGTCGGCGTAAAGGATGGCCTTGCCGCTCACGTTGCGCGCCGCACGGCCGATGGTCTGGATCAGGCTGCGTTCGGCGCGCAGGAAGCCTTCCTTGTCGGCGTCGAGGATCGCCACCAGCGACACCTCGGGAATGTCCAGGCCTTCGCGCAGCAGGTTGATGCCGACCAGCACATCGAATGCGCCCAGCCGCAGGTCACGGATGATCTCCACGCGCTCGACCGTGTCCACGTCCGAGTGCAGGTAGCGCACCTTGACGCCGTTGTCACTCAGGTAGTCGGTCAGCTGCTCGGCCATGCGCTTGGTCAGCGTGGTGATCAGCACGCGTTCGCCCAGGTCGGCGCGGATGCGGATTTCCTGCAGCACATCGTCCACCTGGGTCGCGGCCGGCCGCACCTCCACGAGGGGATCGACCAAGCCGGTCGGCCGCACCAATTGCTCCACCACCTGGCTCGAATGGGTCTTTTCATAGTCGGCCGGCGTGGCCGAGACGAACACGACCTGGCGCATGCGCCGCTCGAACTCCTCGAACTTGAGCGGCCGGTTGTCCAGCGCGCTGGGCAGCCGGAAGCCATATTCGACCAACGTCGTCTTGCGTGCGCGGTCGCCGTTGTACATGGCGTTGAGCTGCCCGATCATCTGGTGGCTCTCGTCGAGGAACATCAGCGCATCCTTGGGCATGTAGTCGGTCAGTGTGCTGGGCGGATCGCCCGGCGCGCTGCCCGACAGGTGGCGCGAGTAGTTCTCGATGCCCTTGCAGTGCCCCACTTCGCTGAGCATTTCCAGATCAAAGCGCGTGCGCTGCTCCAGCCGCTGGGCCTCGACGAGCTTGCCGTCGCCTACCAGCTGCTGCAGCCGCTCGGCCAGTTCGGTCTTGATGGCCTCGACCGCCATCAGCACCTGGTCGCGCGGCGTCACATAGTGGCTGCTGGGATAGACGGTAAAGCGCGGAATGCTCTGGCGCACGCGCCCCGTGAGCGGGTCGAACAGCTGCAGGCTCTCGACCTCGTCGTCGAACAGCTCGATGCGCACCGCCAGCTCCGAATGCTCGGCCGGAAACACATCGATGGTGTCGCCGCGCACGCGAAAATTGCCACGCGCGAAGTCGGTGTCGTTGCGCTGGTACTGCATGCGCACCAGCTGCCCGATCACCTCGCGCTGCCCCAGCTTGTCGCCCACGCGCAGCGTCATCACCATGCGGTGGTAGCTCTCGGGGTTGCCGATGCCGTAGATGGCCGAGACCGTGGCCACGATGACCACGTCGCGCCGCTCGAGGATGCTCTTGGTGCACGAGAGGCGCATCTGCTCGATGTGCTCGTTGATGGCGCTGTCCTTCTCGATGAACAGGTCGCGCTGCGGCACGTAGGCCTCGGGCTGGTAGTAGTCGTAGTAGCTCACGAAGTACTCGACGGCATTCTTCGGAAAGAACTCGCGAAACTCGGAGTACAGCTGCGCCGCCAGCGTCTTGTTGGGCGCGAAGACGATGGCCGGACGGCCCATGCGCGCGATCACGTTGGCCATGGTGAAGGTCTTGCCCGAGCCGGTCACGCCCAGCAGCGTCTGGAACACCTCGCCGTCGCGGACACCCTCGACCAGCTTGTCAATCGCCTCGGGCTGGTCGCCCGCCGGCGGATAGGGCTGGTACAGCTCGAACGGCGAATCCGGAAAGCTGACGAACTGCCCGGTGGCGGGCGCGGCAGAGACTTCGTGCATGGCGTGTGGTGTGGCTGCGCAGCCTGCGCGGCGCCGCTAAAATTCATGGGTTAACCCGAAAGCCTACCGTAGCTTGGGGCTAGCAGACCAATTTCCACCTCCCAAGGACTTTTCATGTCTCTGTTCTCCGCCGTCGAAATGGCCCCCCGCGACCCCATCCTGGGTCTCAACGAACAATTCAACGCCGACACCAACCCCCACAAGGTCAACCTCGGCGTGGGCGTGTATTTCGACGACAACGGCAAGCTGCCGCTGCTGCAGTGCGTCCAGGCCGCCGAAAAGGCCATGATGGACAAGCCCGCCGCACGGGGCTACCTGCCGATCGACGGCATCGTGGCCTACGACACCGCGGTCAAGGGCCTGGTGTTCGGCGAAGCCAGCGAACCCGTCACCGCGGGCCGCGTGGCCACGGTGCAGGCCATCGGCGGCACGGGCGGCCTGAAGATCGGCGCCGACTTCCTGAAGAAGGTCAGCCCCGATGCCAAGGTGCTGATCTCCGACCCCAGCTGGGAAAACCACCGCGCCCTGTTCACCAACGCCGGCTTCACGGTCGAGACCTACGCCTACTACGACGCCGAAAAGCGCGGCGTGGACTTCGACGGCATGCTGACGAGCCTGAATGCCGCCGCCCCCGGCACCATCGTGGTGCTGCACGCCTGCTGCCACAACCCCACGGGCTACGACATCACCGCCGAGCAGTGGGACCAGGTCATCGCCGCGGTCAAGGCCCGCGGCCTGACGGCGTTTCTCGACATGGCCTACCAGGGCTTTGGCCACGGCATCGCCGAGGACGGCGCCGTGATCGGCAAGTTCGTCGCCGCCGGCCTCAACTTCTTCGTCTCGACCTCGTTCTCCAAGAGCTTCAGCCTGTACGGCGAGCGCGTGGGCGGCCTGTCGGTGCTGTGCGCGGACAAGGAAGAAGCCGGCCGCGTGCTGAGCCAGCTCAAGATCGTGATCCGCACCAACTACTCCAACCCGCCCATCCACGGCGGCGCCGTGGTCGCTGCCGTGCTGGGCAACCCCGAGCTGCGCGCCCTGTGGGAAAGGGAGCTGGGCGAAATGCGCGTGCGCATCAAGGCGATGCGCCAAAAGCTGGTCGACGGCCTCAAGGCTGCCGGCGTTCGGCAGGACATGTCGTTCATGACGCAGCAGATCGGCATGTTCAGCTACTCGGGTCTGTCCAAGGACCAGATGGTGCGCCTGCGCAACGAGTTCGGCGTCTACGGCACCGACACCGGCCGCATCTGCGTGGCCGCGCTCAACCACAACAACATCGACTATGTCTGCCAGTCGATTGCCAAGGTGATCTGAGCAGCTGAACGCTGCATGCCCCTCGGGGACTGAAAAAACCGCCCGAGGGCGGTTTTTTCAGTCCTATTCAGGGCTCTAGCCCAATACCATCCATTGCCAACAGCTATTCATTCAATAGCATCCGTCCTCAACCCCACACCACCGAACGCATCGAAATCGAGGCGGCTTGGTAATTGGCATTGAAGAACCGCGGCATCTCGCCCGCATCCGCCGCCCCCGCGGCATAGAGCAGCGGCAGGTAATGCTCGTGCGTGGGGTGGGCCTGGAGCGCCACCGCGCCCAGCTTCTGAAAATCCTGCAGCGCGCCGAGATCGCCCTTCTTGATCTGCTCCTGCACCACCGTGTCAAATTCGACCGCCCAGTCGTAGGCTTCGTGCGCAGCCGTGCCGCGGCGCGTGGCGCGCAGGTTGTGCACGATGTTGCCGCTGCCCACGATCAGCACGCCGCGCTCGCGCAGCGCCTTGAGCTGCAGCCCCAGCGCGTAGTGCTCGGCCGGCGCCCGGCTGTAGTCCATGCTCAGCTGCAGCACCGGGATCTCGGCCGCGGGGAACATGGGCTTGAGCACCGACCAGGTGCCGTGGTCCAGCCCCCAGTCGCCCTCGTCCACGCTGATCGACTTGCCCGTGGACGGCGCTTTCAGCTGCGCGGCCAGCGCGCGCGCCACGGCGGGCGCGCCCGGCGCGGGGTACTGCTGGTCGAACAGCGCCTGCGGGAAACCGCCGAAGTCGTGGATGGTCTTGGGCCGGGCCATGCCCGTGAGCTGCCAGCCGCGCGTGAGCCAGTGCGCCGATATGCACAGGATCATCTGTGGCTGGGGGCCGCGTGCCGCGAGTTCAGCGCCCAGCGCCTGCCAGCTGCGGCGGTAGGCGTTGTCCTCGATGGCGTTCATGGGGCTGCCATGGCCCACGAACAGCACCGGCAGGCGCGGCGAGGGTTTCAAGGACTGCAGCGCAGGCAGCACGGCGGCGTCAGACAAGGGGGTCACGAAAGCTCCTGGAAATGTGCTCAGGCCCGCCAAGGCGGCCAGGGAAGTTCTGCGGTGCATGGTGGGGCTGATAATCTTTGCGCTTGGACCCCTGAGGGAGCGGGCCCACGGTCCGAAGTTCCAAGCGCCGCCGATTTCCTCCACGCCCGTCTTGTTCCATGAGCCTGCCCACCACACCCCAGCCCCTCCACGGTACGCGCATCCTGAGCCTGGCGCTCAACCTGCCCGGCCCGGCCGCCCTGCTGCGCTGCGTTCGCATGGGCGGCGAATGCACCAAGATCGAGCCGCTCGCGCCCACTGGCCACGCCAGCGCCGACCCCATGGGACTCTACAGCCCGTTGGCCTATGCCGCGCTGCACCCTGGCGTGCGCGTGCTGCAGGCCCAGCTCAAGACGCCCGAAGGCCAGGCCGTGCTGCAGGCCGAGCTGGCGCGCACCGACGTGCTGATCACCTCGTTTCGCCCCTCGGCCCTGGCCAAGCTGGGCCTGGGCTGGGACACGCTGCAGGCCCACCACCCGCGGCTGTCGCTGGTGCGCATCGTCGGCGCCGCCGGGTCCCGCGCCGAAGAGCCCGGCCACGACCTGACCTACCTGGCCGAGGCGGGCCTCATCACCGGCACCGAGATGCCGCCCACGCTCTACGCGGACATGGGCGGCGCGCTGATGGCCAGCGAGGCCGTGCTGCAGGCACTGCTCGAGCGCGCGCGCACAGGCCGCGGCGTGTGCATCGAGGTCGCATTGGCCGACGCGGCGGCCTGGCTCGCCCAGCCGCGCGACTGGAGACTGACCACGCCGGACGGTGACGTGGGCGGCAAGCACGCGGGCTATCGCATCTACCCCTGCGCCGACGGCCGCGTGGCCGTGGCCGCGCTCGAGCCCCACTTTGCTGCACGCCTGTGCGCCGCCGCCGGGCTGCCCGCCTTTGGCGACGCGGACATGCTGCGCGCACCCGCCACCCACCAGTCCGTGGCCGGCTTCATGCGCACCCAGACCCGTGCCCAGCTCGATGCCCTGGCCATCGCGCAGGACATCCCCCTGCACACCTTGGCCTGACCGCATCGGCTCCCTGCGAAAGCTGGACGCCATCGTCCGCAGGGACGCCACGCGCGCCCCCTTCCACGCAGCGTGAAGCCGCGCAGCGGGGACGCCGCGGCGGTGTACTGGCTAACGGTGGTGTTGCACTGTGCGCTCCTCGCGGCGGGGATCATGCATCTGGTTCGCTAGATGCCCCCGAGAAGGCATTTCAGTTTTGATAGCTGCCAGCACTTACCCAGTAAGCGCTGGCAGCCATTTTGACCAAAAATCCGGGCAGAGCGGCCCCAGCAGGCCCTCGGCTGGACGCAGCGCTCTGCCGGGGTTGCAGCGCCGCGCCCGTGGCGGCTCCTGGGCATCCCAGCGACGGCGGGCCGGGCCGGTTCTGCAGCCTTCAGTCGAGCCATTCACGGCTTGACTTTCCGATGACCGAGGCCAGCGCCTTGAGTGCAGGAACAAAACGCATCTGCAGGTCGGCCGGGGAGACCGCCGCCTTGGGAAATATCATATTGAGCACACCGAGCAGACGCTCCCCGCTGCGCAGCGGCACCGCCACTGCGGCAAAGTGCTGCTCGTGGATCCACTCGCCATCGTTGTAGGCATAACCGCGCTTCTGCGTTTCAAGCACTGTCTTGGCGACGGCCGCTTCGTCACGCGCCATGGCCCCGATCCAGTCGTTGCGCTGGGCCAGCATCGCCAGCAGTGCATTACGTTCGTCGTCCGAGCACGCCGCGAGATAGGCCCGCCCCAGCGCCGTCACAAACACCGGCATCTTCTCGCCGATCATGGCGCGGTGCTGCGACAGCGCGCTGTAACGGTGCGTCGATTCACGCACCACCATGAAGCCTGACTCCATCGTGCCCAGATCGCAGGGCCACAGCAGTTCGCGCACCGAGGCCCGCATCAGCGGCGCCGCGACCTGCGCGACCCAGGCCTCATCCTCGAAACCCTCGCTGAGGCGGCGCACCTCGAACGTGAGGTAGTACTGCCCTTCGCGCTCGCCGCGCCGCACAAAGCCCTCGGCGCGCAGGGTTTCGAGCAGCCGCTTGACCGTGGTGCGGTGCATGCCGCAGGCCTCGGCCAGCTCGGTCGTTGTGGCCATGCCGGCCGGTGCGCTGTTGAGCGCCTTCAGCACATCCAGCCCCCGCGCCAGGCTGCGCACGTCCTTGTACTGCGATTCGGTCACCAAGGGCTTGATCTGGGGCATGGGTGGGGGCTTCAAAGTCGACAATCTGCGGAAAAAACGGGGCTCAATGGCCCTCGAAATCAGGGTTAACCCGTTCGTTTGTGTGCACCTGGTGCACGCAGTTTACGGGTTGACATAGCGCAAACACAATCGCCTCCACTTGCGCTAAAGGCGCCGGCGGCCCGGGCTCTCCTCGGGCCTCCAGGTTTCCGACGCCGCGTGTTCCAACCACCCCCAGGAGCAAGGCCTATGGCCACGAAAACCGAGAAGACCCCCGCAGGATTCGATGCCGACGTCGTCATCGTCGGGGCAGGCCCCGTGGGCCTGACGATTGCCAACAAGTTGGGCATGGCCGGTGTTCCCGCGCTGCTGATCGAAAAGCTCGACAAGATCATCGACTACCCGCGTGCCATCGGCATCGACGACGAGTCCCTGCGCACGTTGCAGACCGCAGGCCTGGTCGACAAGGTGCAGGCGCACATCACGCCCGACCACTGGATGCGTTTTTTCACGGCCAGCGGCAAGTGCTTCGCCTCCATCGAGCCGCGCACCGACGAGTTCGGCTGGTCGCGCCGCAATGCCTTCATCCAGCCCCAGGTGGACGAAATCCTGTACCAGGGCCTCGCGCGCTTCAAGGACACCCAGGTCGTTTTTGGGCAGTCGGTAACTGGCGTGGTCCAAGACGCAGAAGGTGTCACGCTCACGCTGGAAGACAGCCAGGGTGGGCAGCGGACCGTGCGTGCGCGCTACGTGGTGGCCTGCGACGGCGGCAACAGCTTCGTCCGCCGCACGCTCAACGTGCCGTTTGAAGGCCGCACCAAGCCCAATAAGTGGATCGTGGTCGATGTGCGCAACGACCCGCTGGGCACGCCCCACATCGACATGCACTGCGACCCCGAGCGGCCCTATGTGTCGGCGGCGCTGCCGCACGGCATCCGCCGCTTCGAATTCATGGTGATGCCCGGAGAGACCGAGGAAGAACTCTCGAAGCCCGAGAACCTGGCCAAGCTCATGCGCAAGGTGGTGGCCGACCCGGACCAGGTCGATTACATCCGCAAGCGCGTCTACACCCACAACGCCCGCCTGGCCTCCACCTTCCGGGTGGACCGCGTGCTGCTGGCCGGGGACGCCGCGCACATCATGCCGGTGTGGCAGGGCCAGGGCTACAACAGCGGCATGCGCGACGCCAGCAACCTTGCCTGGAAGCTGGCCTGGGTGGTCAAGGGCCTGGCGGGCGACGCCCTGCTCGACACCTATGGCGACGAGCGGCGTGACCATGCCCGCTCGATGATTCACCTGTCCGAAGTGGCCGGTGACATCTTCGCACCCGAAAGCCACACCGCCGCCAAGCTGCGCGACACCGTGATGCTGGCGCTCAATGCGCTGCCCCCCGTGAAGCAGTACTTTGCCGAAATGCGTTTTAAACCGATGCCGCGCTACGAGCGTGGCGTGGTGGTGTTGCCCGAAAAACGCGCGAGCCAGCCCCTGCTGGGCAGCCTGCTCGACCGTGCGGGAGACCACCCGCTGGGCCGCCTGCTGGGCCTCATGGCCGAGAAGAAGGAATCGCCCCTGGGCCGCCTTCTCAATGGTTTCGAGGCACCGCTGGAGACGCCCGTGGGCCGCATGTTCATCCAGCCGCGCGTGACCACCGCAGCCGGCGACACCGTGCGCCTCGATGATGTGATCGGCCTGAATTTCGCCATCGTGGCGTGGGGCACCGATCCCACATTCAACCTGAGCCCCGAGGCCCGCGCCTTCTGGGAGAAGCTGGGCGCCAGGTTCATCACCGCCAAGCCCCAGGTGCAGATGGCCTATACGGGCGACCCCGCCGATGCCCGCGCCGGCGTCATCACGCTGGGCGACACGCAAGGCCGCCTCAAGGAATGGTTTGGCAAGCAATCCAAATCCATCGTGTTCGTGCGTCCGGACCGCTTTGTGGCGGCCCTGTGCTCGCCCCAGGAAGTCTCGGCCGTGACCGCGGCGCTGGCCCGCAAGCTCGCTGCATCTCTGGAGGCCTGAATGCCCAGCGCTGCCAACCGCGCCTTTCTCGGCATGTCGCACTCCCCCCTGCTCGGGCTCAACGCCATCGGCGCAGACGCCCAGGTCGCGCTGGACACCGCACTGGAGCAGGCACGTGCCCAGGTCCATGCTTTCAACCCCGCGTTGATCGTGCTGCTGGGCCCCGACCACTACCACGGCTTTTTCAACGAGCTGATGCCGCCTTTTTGCATAGGCAGCGCGGCCACTTCCGTGGGCGATTACCAAACGCCGTCCGGTGCCCTCAACACCGACGCGACGGTGGCCCTTGCGCTGACCTCGCACCTGATGGACGCGGGCTTTGACATCGCCCTGTCGCGCCGCATGCAGGTGGACCACGGTTTTGCGCAGGCCCTGCAGTTCCTGTGGGACGGCCTCGATACGCCCCCCGTGGTGCCGATCTTCATGAATGCCGTGGCCCAGCCCGGCATTCCGCGCCTGGCGCGCTGCCTGCAGTTGGGCGAGTCCATCGGCGGGTTTCTGGACACCCTGCCGCAGCGCACCCTGGTGATCGGCTCGGGCGGGCTGTCGCACGAGCCTCCCGTGCCGACGCTGGCCCACCCCGATGCGGCCGTGCGCGAACGCATCACCGTCAAGCGTGAGCCCACCGCGGCCGAACGCGACGCCCGGACCCAGCGCGTGATGGCGGCAGGCATGGCACTGGCGCGCGGCGAGTCCGGCATGAAGCCGCTCAACCCCGCATGGGACCGGCACTGGATGGACGCTCTGGAACGCGGCGCCTTTGGAGAGCTGACGGCCATGACGGAAGACTCGATCGAGCAACTGGCCGGGCTGTCGGCCCATGAATCCAAGACCTGGCTGATTGGCCGCGCCGCGCTGCCCGCCCGACCCCTGCCCTGCACGCTGCGCCACTACCAGGCCCTGCCCGAACTGATTGCCGGTTATGGCTTGCTGTTCCAGCACACCGTGTGACCGTTCCGCCCCCGCCTCGCTTCAACCCCACCGAAAGATGCCATGAGCACTCCTGAACAGATCAACGCTTGGGCCGAGCGCCTGCGCGTGGCCGAACAGACCGCGACACCGATGGCGCCGCTGCGCGAAGAAATCGCCGATGCCGCCGACGCGTATGCCGTGCAGTTGGCCAACGTGCGCCACGCGCAGGCCAATGGCCGCCGCATCGTGGGCCGCAAGATCGGCCTGACCTCGACCGCCGTGCAAAAGCAACTCGGTGTGGACCAGCCCGATTTCGGTACGCTGTTTGCCGACATGGTCTATGGCGATGACGAGGAAATTCCCTGGTCACGCACGCTGCAGCCCAAGGTCGAAGCCGAAATTGCCCTGGTGCTGGAGCGCGACCTCGACCTGCCCGACGCCACGCTGGTGGACGTGATCAACGCGACGGCCTATGTGCTGCCCGCCATCGAGATCGTGGGCAGCCGCATCGCGAACTGGAACATCAAATTCATCGACACCGTGGCCGACAACGCCTCAAGCGGGCTGGTCGTGCTGGGCGCCGTGCCTACACGCCTGAATGCGCTGGACCTCAAGCTGTGCGAGATGACCACCGAGCGCGCTGGCACCGTGGTATCGCAAGGCAATGGCAGCGCCTGCCTGGGCCACCCGCTCAACGCTGCCGTGTGGCTGGCGCGCAAGCTCGCCCCGCTGGGCCAGCCGCTGCGCGCGGGCGACCTGGTGATGACCGGCGCGCTCGGCCCCATGGTGGCAGTGCAGCCCGGCGACGCCTTCGAGGCCCGCATCAGCGGCGTGGGTACGGTGCGCACCCGGTTTGGCCAGTAGCCGCCATCGCGGCTTGGCCTCACACCCCCCAATTCAGTCGTTCATTTTCCTTCCCCCACCCTAGACAGCAAAAGAGACAAACATGACACATCGCCGCACCCTCCTCGCCGCATTGGCTACCACCATCATGGCCAGTGGCGCCTGGGCCCAGGCGCCTGCGTTTCCTTCGCGCGCGGTCACCATCGTCGTGCCGTTCCCGGCCGGTGGCATTACCGACACCATCGCCCGCGCCCTGGCCCAGAAAATGGGCGACACGCTGGGCAAGCCCGTGATCGTGGACAACAAGCCCGGCGCCGGTGGCCAGATCGCCGCGGCCCAGGTCAAGCAGGCCGAGGCCGACGGACATACCGTCTATGTGGCAGCGACCGAAATGTTTGCGATCAACCAGAACCTGTTTCGCAAGTTCTCCTACGACCCGCTCAAGGACTTCGCGCCCGTCACCTCGCTGATCGCATCGCCCCTCGTGCTGGTGGTGCCCAGCAACAGCCCCGCCAACTCGGTGGCCGAGCTGGTGCAACTGGCCAAAACCCGCAAGGACGGCCTGAACTTTGCATCGCAAGGCATGGGCTCCATCGGCCATCTGCTCGGCGAGGTGTTCCGGGGCAAGACCGGCGGCACCTTCCAGCATGTGGCCTACAAAGGATCGGCGCCGGCGCTGCAGGACGTGATGAGCGGCCAGGTCGACATGATGTTCGACCCCATCATCAGCACCGGCCCGCTGATCGCCGGCAAGAAGCTCAAGCCCCTGGCCATTGCCGCAGCCAAGCGCGCCGTCCAGATGCCCGATGTGCCCACGCTGGACGAACTGGGCATCCACGGCGTGGACGCTGGCGTGTGGTTTGGTGCCGTGGTCAAGGCCGGAACGCCGGCGCCCGCCATCGCCAAGCTCAACGAAGCCTTTCTGAAGGCGCTGAATGAACCCGACATCCAAAAGCGCTTTGCCGACCAGGGCATGCAGGCCTTCCCCTCGACCTCCGCACAGTTCGGCAGTTTCATCCAGTCCGAAATCTCGCGCTGGGCGCCACTGATCAAGGCCAGCGGCGCCACCGTTGACTGAACACGAAAGGCCCCCCATGACCCGCAAACTCCAAGCCGCCATCATCGGCAGCGGCAACATCGGCACCGACCTGATGATCAAGATCCTGCGCCACGGCCAGCACATCGGGATGGGCGCCATGGTCGGCATCGACCCCGCCTCCGACGGTCTGGCGCGCGCGGCGCGCATGGGTGTGGCAACCACGCACGAAGGCGTGGCAGGTTTGACCCGCATGCCCCAGTTCGCCGACATCGATGTGGTGTTCGACGCGACCAGCGCAGGCGCCCATGTCCAGAACGACGCCTTCCTGCGCAGCTTGAAGCCCGGCATCCGCCTGATCGACCTCACGCCTGCGGCCATCGGCCCGTACTGCATCCCGGTGGTCAACGGCGACGACCACCTCGACGCGCTGAACGTCAACATGGTCACCTGCGGCGGCCAGGCCACCATTCCGATGGTGGCCGCGGTCTCGCGCGTGGCCAAGGTGCAGTACGGCGAGATCGTCGCGTCGATCTCCAGCAAGAGCGCCGGCCCCGGCACGCGCGCCAATATCGACGAATTCACCGAGACGACTTCCAAGGCGATCGAGGTGGTGGGCGGCGCGGCCAAGGGCAAAGCGATCATCGTGCTCAACCCGGCGGAACCCCCGCTCATCATGCGGGACACGGTCTACACGCTGAGCGCTCTCGCCAACGAGGAAGCCATTGCCGACTCGATCGAGCGCATGGCCGCGGACGTGCAGGCCTATGTGCCGGGCTATCGCTTGAAGCAGAAGGTGCAGTTCGACCGCATCGAAGGCCTGAACATTCCCGGCGTCGGTAAGAACCTCAGTGGTCTTAAGACCTCGGTGTTCCTGGAGGTCGAGGGCGCCGCCCACTACCTGCCCGCCTACGCGGGCAACCTGGACATCATGACCAGCGCCGCGCTGCGCACCGCCGAGCACATGGCCCGGCGCATCCTGGCCTCTGCAACAGCCGTGGCCGCCTGAAGGAGAACCGCATGAGCACCCCCATTTCCAAAAAGATCTACATCTCTGACGTGACACTGCGCGACGGCAGCCACGCGATCCGCCACCAGTACAGCGTGGCCCAGGCCATGCAGATCGCCAAGGCCCTGGACGACGCCAAGGTCGATTCGATCGAGGTCGCCCACGGCGACGGCTTGCAAGGTGGCAGTTTCAACTACGGCTTTGGCGCCCACACCGATGTGGAGTGGATAGCCGCCGTGGCCAGCGTCGTCCAGCACGCAAAGATCGCCACCTTGCTGCTGCCTGGCATCGGCACCGTGCACGATCTGAAGGCCGCCTACGACGCCGGCGCGCGCATCGTGCGCGTGGCCACGCATTGCACCGAGGCCGACATCAGCCGCCAGCACATCGAGTACGCGCGCCACCTGGGCATGGAGGCCGTGGGCTTTCTGATGATGAGCCACATGCAGACGCCGCAGGGCCTGGCCCAGCAGGCCAAGCTGATGGAGAGCTACGGTGCCACGGTGTGCTACGTGGTCGATTCGGGCGGTGCCTTGAGCATGAACGACGTGCGCGACCGCTTCCGCGCATTCAAGGATGTCCTGAAGCCCGAAACGCAAACGGGCATGCACGCCCACCACAACCTGAGCCTGGGCGTGGCCAACTCCATCGTGGCGGTGGAGGAAGGCTGCGACCGCGTGGACGCAAGCCTGGCGGGCATGGGCGCGGGTGCGGGCAACGCGCCACTCGAAGTGTTCATTGCCGCCGCCGCCCGCCTGGGCTGGAACCACGGCTGCGACCTGTACCAGCTGATGGACGCGGCCGACGACATCGTGCGCCCGTTGCAGGACCGCCCGGTGCGCGTGGACCGCGAGACACTGGCGCTCGGCTATGCGGGTGTGTACAGCAGCTTCCTGCGCCACTCGGAAGTGGCCGCGCAGAAATACGGACTCAAGGCCGTGGACATCCTGGTGGAGCTGGGCAAGCGCCGCATGGTCGGCGGCCAGGAAGACATGATCGTGGACGTGGCGCTCGATCTGCTCAAGGCGCGCGAGCATGACCGCATTCATGCGCAGCCGGTGATGAGCGAAGCGGGCTGAGGCCCTGCGCCACCGAGCCCAGTCTTTCGCGGCACCCATCTCAGTGCCAAATCAGCCTCCAGCGCTTATTCAGTAAGCGATCTAAGCTATATTTTTGATAGTAAAAGCCACCCACACAAGGAACTCCCGTGACTGTCAACACCCCCGCCATCATCGAATCCGGTACCAGCAAGTTCGTCCGCATCAAGGAAGGCGATCTGGACCTGCAACTGCACTACAACGACGTCGGCCAGGGGGCAGAGACGGTGGTCATGCTGCATGGCTCTGGCCCCGGCGCCAGCGGCTGGGCCAACTTCAACCGCAACATCGAACCGCTCGTGAACGCGGGCTACCGCGTGGTCCTGATGGACTGCCCCGGCTGGAGCAAGAGCGACGCCATCGTCAACACCGGCTCGCGCTCGGAGTTGAACGCCCGCGCATTGAAGGGCCTGATGGATGCCATCGGCCTCGACAAAGTCCATATCGTCGGCAATTCGATGGGCGCGCACAGCACCGTGGCGTTTGCGCTGGCCCACCCTACGCGCGTGGGCAAGCTGATCCTGATGGGCGGCGGCACCGGTGGCCCCAGCCAGTTCGTGCCCATGCCCACCGAAGGCATCAAGCTGATCGGTGCGCTTTACCGCGACCCGACGATTGAAAACCTCAAGCGCATGATGAATGTGTTTGTGTACGACACGAGCCACCTGACCGACGCGCTGTTCCAGGCACGCCTCGACAATATGCTGGCCCGCCGCGACCACCTGGAAAACTTCGTCAAGAGCAGCACGGCCAACCCCAAGCAGTTCCCCGATCTGGGCCATCGCCTCGGCGAAATCTCGGCCGACACGCTGGTGATCTGGGGGCGCGACGACCGCTTCGTGCCCATGGATGTGGGCTTGCGCCTGATCTGGGGCATCCCCAACGCACAGCTGCACGTGTTCAACCAGTGTGGCCACTGGGCCCAGTGGGAGCACGCCGACAAGTTCAACCGGCTGGTGCTCGACTTTCTCACGCACTGATGGGTGCGCCGCACTGACGACCCGGCACGCCGGCCGCGGCACGCGCAGCAACAGCGCACACCACGTCCATCGTTGGTGGGCGCTTCAGCCCTCCGCCAGCTGACGGGGCCGAGGCTGCGACCGTACCTACCCGGTGCGCGCCGAGGTGAAGAGGCCTTTTCCTACATGCTGCCGGGTCGTTGCGCAGTCCAATGCAGAAACTGCACTCTGGGAGATTGGTATGCAACCGCTTGTCGTCACCTCGGCCATGACCACCCTGAACGGCGTCTTCTACCCGAAAGGACACGTGTTTGCGCTGTTCAAGGACGAAGACAGCGCAAAGCAGGCGGCAGATTCGCTGTACTCCTCACACCACCAGGGCAACATCGTGCACGCCGACCCCGACTGCATCCGGCGCGAGATCACGCACACTATCGAAGGGATAGAAACGACCTTGCCGTCCCCCGGCGCCGACAACGACCTGGTGCGCCGCATTGACGACCTGGCTCGCCGCGGCTTCCACGGCCTGCTGGTCGAGGTGCACGGCAAGGACAACATCGAGAACCTGCAGGCCGCCGTGGAGGCCCACGGCGCGGCGGCGGCGTTTTACTACCGCACCTTCATCATCGAAGAGCTGGTGGCCCAGCCCAAGGACATGGACGACCAGACGGTGGTGTCCGGCACCCACGCGGCCGGTCCGCACCCCGACGCAGGCACGCCGCCACGCACTTCAGGCCGCTCCTGACACCGCGGCAACGCCCGTTCCGCAAACGGTGTCCGCTATGTTCTCAAGCGGGAAATATCACCGTGGCCGGCGCGCCGCGGGCTTGGCGCTGCCGGTTTCGCGCGGCGGCAGGCCGGTGTGCTGCGTGAGCAGCCGACCCTTCTGCGGCTTGCCGGGCGCAGCAGCCTTGCCAGTGGTCGAATTGGTGCGGCGCGCGCTCTGGTAGCTGCCGTCCGTGGCCGGCTGGAATGTCGGGATCAGGTGGTGCTTGCCGTTGCCGATCAGGTCGGCGCGGCCCATGGCCTTGAGCGCCTCGCGCAGCAGCGGCCAGTTGTTCGGGTCGTGGTAGCGCAGGAAGGCCTTGTGCAGGCGCCGGCGCTTTTCGCCGCGCACGACAGACACCTCTTCGCTGTCGCGCGTGATCTTGCGCAGCGGGTTCTTGCCCGTGTGGTACATCGCCGTGGCCGTGGCCATGGGGCTGGGGTAGAAGGCCTGCACCTGGTCGGCGCGGAAGCCGTTCTTCTTGAGCCAGATGGCGAGATTCATCATGTCCTCGTCGCTCGTGCCCGGGTGGGCGGCGATGAAGTACGGAATCAGGAACTGCTTCTTGCCGGCCTCTTCGCTGAACTTCTCGAACAGCTGCTTGAACTTGTCGTAGCTGCCAATGCCCGGTTTCATCATCTTGTCCAGCGGACCGGACTCGGTGTGCTCGGGCGCGATCTTCAGGTAGCCGCCGACATGGTGCTGCACGAGTTCCTTGACGTATTCGGGCGACTTCACGGCCAGGTCGTAGCGCAGGCCCGAGCCGATCAGGATCTTCTTGACGCCGCGCAGCGCACGGCCCCTGCGGTAGATCTGGATCAGCGGGTCGTGGTTGGTCGTGAGGTTCTGGCAGATGCCGGGGAACACGCAGCTGGGCTTGCGGCAGGCGGCCTCGATCTCGGGGCTCTTGCAGCCCAGGCGGTACATGTTGGCCGTGGGACCGCCCAGGTCGGAGATGGTGCCCGTGAAGCCCTGCACCTTGTCGCGGATGTCCTCGATCTCCTGGATGATGGAATCTTCCGAGCGGCTCTGGATGATGCGGCCCTCGTGCTCGGTGATCGAGCAGAAGGTGCAGCCGCCAAAGCAGCCGCGCATGATGTTGACCGAGAAGCGGATCATCTCCCACGCCGGGATCTTGGTCGCGCCGTCGTGGCGCCCCTTCTCGTCGGCATAGCTGGGATGCGGGTTGCGCGCATACGGCAGGTCGAACACATGGTCCATCTCGGCCGTGGTGAGCGGAATCGGCGGCGGGTTGATCCACACATCGCGCGCCGTCGCGCCCTCGCCGTGCGCCTGCACCAGGGCGCGGGCATTGCCGGGGTTGGTTTCCAGGTGCAGCACACGGTTGGCGTGGGCATAGAGCACGGGGTCGCTCTTGACCTGCTCGTAGCTGGGCAGGCGGATCACGCTGCGCTCGCGCGGCGGCACCTTGAGCTTGGTGCGCAGCGCCGGGTTGGGCACGAAGCTGATGGCCTGCACCGACGGCTGGGCCGCTACGCTGGCCAGCGCCTTGGGGCCATTTTGGCCTGTAACGCAAGCTGCGCCTTCGTCATTAGCTCCTGAATCGGGAGCATCTTCCTTGCTGCAGCTGCTGCCCTGGGCCGCGGCCTGTTCGCTGGTCGTCTGGTAGGGGTTGATGTGTGACTCGACACGGCCGGGCTCGTCGACGCTGCGCGAGTCGATCTCGAACCAGCCGCCTGGCGCGCTGCGGCGCACAAAGGCGGTGCCGCGCACATCGGTGATGTGTTCCACGGGCTCGCGCGCGGCGATGCGGTGCGCGACCTCGACCAGGGCGCGCTCGGCGTTGCCGTACAGCAGCAGGTCGCACTTGGCGTCGACCACGATCGAGCGGCGCACCTTGTCGCTCCAGTAGTCGTAGTGCGCGATGCGGCGCAGGCTGCCCTCAATGCCGCCGAGCACGATCGGCACGTCCTTGTAGGCCTCGCGGCAGCGCTGGCTGTAGACGATGGCCGCGCGGTCGGGGCGCTTGCCGCCCACGTCGCCGGGCGTGTAGGCGTCGTCGCTGCGGATTTTGCGGTCCGCCGTGTAGCGGTTGATCATCGAATCCATGTTCCCGGCCGTCACGCCCCAGAACAGGTTGGGCTTGCCCAGCGCCTTGAACGGCTCGGCGCTCTGCCAGTCGGGCTGGGCAATGATGCCGACGCGAAAGCCCTGGGCCTCGAGCGTGCGGCCGATCACCGCCATGCCAAAGCTCGGGTGGTCGATATAGGCGTCGCCCGTGACCAGCACGATGTCGCAGCTGTCCCAGCCCAGTTGCTCCATCTCGGCGCGGCTCATGGGCAGGAACGGGGCCGTGCCAAAGCGTTTGGCCCAGTACGGGCGGTAGCTGGTCAGCGGTTTAGCGGCGCGCGCAAAAAAGGAAACGTCGACGGGGGCGTTCATGGGGCATGCATTCCGGGGGTAACCCGGCAGTGTACGTTTTAAAGGTTTCCGGCCCTGGGTAAGGGTTTCTATGCAGGATCTGCCACCGGCCCGCCGCCGGCCACGGTGCTTATTTGGCCAGCGCCAGCGTGCCCTTCATGAGGGCGGCATGGCCCGGGAACGAGCAGAAATAAGCGTAGGACTCACCCGCCTTGAGCACACTGGTGGCAAAGGTCACCGAGTCGCTCTCGCCGCCACCCACCACCTTGGTGTGCGCGATGGCGCGCGCATCGCCCGCTTTCACGTAGTTGTTGCCCAGGCCCGCGGCCGCTCCGTCGGTCACCACGCCCTGCATGTCGGCCGCCTTGCTCAGCACCCAGTTGTGCCCCATGGATGCCTTGGGCAACTTGCCCACATGCTTGAGCGTCACCGTGAACTGCTTGCAGCTCGCGGGCACCGCAATGCTGCTTTTGTTGAACTGCATCGCGTCATTGCCGTCGATTTCGGTCGCGCAGTCCGCTGCCCATACGGGCGTTGCCGCCACCAGCGCGAGCGCGAATGCCACAGGTTTCCAATGCTTTGCCATGACAAACTCCTTCAAAAATTGAAGAACAGGCGCTGCGCAGAACCAGCCCGCCGCAGCGGCCTGAAGGGAGCAGATCATGCGCTCCGGCCCGACAAGGCGCCACCACACCGCCAAAGGCTGCTTCACTGTCGCCGTCTTTCGCAGCAGGGTGCCGGGCTGCGCGCACAGGCCCCTGCGTTAAGCTCGCCCGCCCATGCCTTTCACCGTCTCCGCCCCCACCCACAGCGACCTCACCATCAAGAAAAGCCGCTTCATCGGCTGCGTCCAACCCATGGCCGACCGGGCCGCGGCCCAGGCCCATGTCGATGCGCTCTGGAAGCAGCACCCGGGCGCGGCGCACATCTGCTGGGCGCTGATGGCGGGCGGCCAGTCAGCGGCGGTGGACGACGGCGAACCCGGCGGCACCGCCGGGCGCCCCATGCTCGATGTGCTGCGCCACCACGACCTCGACGGCGTGCAGGCCACGGTGGTGCGCTACTTTGGCGGCGTCAAGCTCGGTGCGGGCGGCCTGGTGCGCGCCTACACCGACGCCGTGGCCCAGGCCCTGCTGGCAGCAGACAAGGTGCCGCTGCAGCGCATGGCAACGCTGCAATGCCTGGTGCCCTATGCGCTCGAAGGGCTGCTGCGCCGCGAGGTGGAAGCCGCCGGCGCCACGCTGCTGGACGTGCGGCACGGCTCGCTCGTCACGCTGCAACTGCGCCTGCCCGAGGCACAGGCTCACGGCTTCGTGCAGCGCGTCAACGACCACGGCCAGGGCCGTGTCGGCTGGACCGACGCACCGGATTGAGCGCGGACAAATAACAATTTGTTTCGCGCACTACACTTTCGCGCAAACTCACTTCGTCGGTTCAGCGCAACGAACCCGCCAGTCCATGCTGACCCATCCCAGCCACCAACCTGAAGCCCGCCACACCTTCCGTGCCGTGGGCACATTCTTGGTGCTGCTGCTGGCGATCTGCTGGCTGCCGTCCCTGCCGGGCACCAAGGGCGTGGCGCACTATCTGCCGTTGCACATGGCGCTGGAGACGCTGGCGATCGTGGTGGCCGGACTCACGTTTGGCGTGGTCTGGAGCGCGCGGCACGAGCAGTTGCCACGCAACGCATTGCTGCTGGCCTGCGCGTTCCTGGGCGTGGGCCTGCTCGACTTTGCCCACATGCTGTCTTACGAGGGCATGCCGGCCTTCATCACCCCCAACTCCCCCGAAAAAGCCATTCGCTACTGGCTGGCGGCACGGCTGCTGAGCGCGCTGGCCTTGATCGCGGTGGCCTGGCTGCCTTGGACCGCGAGCGCCTCGCAGCCGCGCGCCTTGCCTGTGCTGATGGTGGCCCTGGTGCTGCTGCTGGTCACTGCACTGCACGGCCTGTTTTTCTTTGACCCGCACCTGCTGCCCAACACCTTCGTGCCCGGAGAGGGGCTCACCGCCTTCAAAATTTTCTTTGAGTATGCGTTGATGGCGCTGAACCTGGCCGCGGCCGCCCTGCTGCTGTGGCACATGCGCCTGCCGCGCAGCTTCAACGCCAGCGGCCTGTTCGCGGCGGCGTGCGTCATGGCACAAAGCGAGTTCCTCTTCACACGCTACGCCGGCGTCACCGACATCTACAACCTGGCCGGCCACCTCTACAAGATACTGGCCTACGCCTTTCTGTACCGCGCCGCTTTTGGCGAAACGGTGCAGCACCCTTATGCCCTGCTGCGCGCTTCGCAGAGGCAGTTGCAGGCCACACTGGACGCCCTGCCAGACCCGCTGCTCGAGTTCGACGACGAGGGACGCACCCTGGATGTGCGCACCGGCCACGCCGGCCACCTGCTCGCTCCGTCCCGCCGTTTGCTCGGCAAAACCGTCCAGGACATTCTTCCTCCCGCAGACGCCCGGATCGCCCTGGCCGCTCTGAACGAGGCACGCCAGCACGGGTTCTCCCGCGGCCGCATCGTTGCGTTGCAGGTGCCCGACGGCACACGCTGGTTTGAACTGTCCGTGGCACGAAAGGCCCTGCACCCGGGGCAAGGACAGCGTTTCGTGGTCATACCGCGCGACATCACCCGGCGCAGGCACAATGAAGAGGCCATGCGCACTCTGTCGCAGGCGGTGTCGCAAAGCCCGGTCCCCATCGTCATCACCGACCTGCAGGCGCGCATCGAGTTCGTCAACGACGCCTTCACGCGCACCAGCGAATACACGGCAGCGCAGGTGCTGGGCAAGAACCCGCGCCTGCTGCAGTCGGGCAAGACCCCCGCATCCACCTATTGCAGCATGTGGGCCGAGTTGACACAAGGCAAACCCTGGCAGGGCGAACTGGTCAACCGCAGCCAAAGCGGGCGCGAATTCATTGAATCGGTGCTGATCTACCCGGTGCGCAACGCCGAAGGCGTGGTGACGAACTACCTCGCGCACAAAGAAGACGTGACCGAAATGAAGCGGGCGGCCGAACGCATCCAGCGGCTCTCACACTACGACCAACTCACCGGCCTGCCCAACCGCACGCTGCTGGACACCCGGTTTCAGTACGCCATCCGCCAAAGCGCAACCCTGGCGGTGCTGTGGATCGACCTTGACCGCTTCAAGGACGTGAACGATTCGCTGGGGCACAACGGAGGCAACCTGCTGCTGCTGGAAATATCCCACCGCCTGCGCTCAAGCCTGCAAGACCACGACACCCTGTCGCGCCACTCGGGCGATGATTTTGTCGCCCTGCTGCCCCACACTGGCCAGGGCGAGGCGGCCAAGCTCTGCGTCCGCCTGCTGGACGCGCTTGCACAACCGATGCTGGTGTCGGGGCACGAGGTGTTCCTGACCGCATCGATCGGCATCGCCATCTTCCCCGACGACGGCGACCACCTTGAAGCCCTGCTCAAGAATGCCGAGACCGCCATGTACCGCGTCAAGGACGACGGGCGCAACAACTACCGCTTCTTCACGCCCGAGATGCAAGTGCATTCCGCGCGTGCGCTGGCCCTGGGCAACGCCCTCAAGCAGGCCCTGCACCGGGGCGAGTTGCACCTGGTGTACCAGCCGCAGATAGCGCTCAAGGACGGCAGCGTCGTGGGTGCCGAAGCCCTGCTGCGCTGGAACCACCCGCAATGGGGCGCCGTGTCGCCGGCGGAATTCATTCCGCTGGCCGAGGCCAGCGGGCTCATCGTTCCAATGGGTGAATGGGTATTGAACACCGCGCTGCATCAGCTGCGCGCCTGGCTGGATGGCGGCCTGCCCATGATGACCATGGCGGTCAACCTCTCGGCCGTCCAGTTCGGGCAGCCCGGCCTGCCCGAACTGGTCGGAGAACTGTTGGAGCGCACCGGCGTGCCCGCCGAAGGCCTAGAGCTGGAACTGACCGAAGCCGTGGCCATGAAAGCGCCAGAAGTCGCGGCCCAGAAAATGCGGGAATTGCGCCAGCGCGGCGTCCGTTTGTCCATCGACGACTTTGGCACCGGCTACTCGTCGCTGAACTACCTCAAGCGCTTCAAGATCAACAAGCTCAAGATCGACCAGTCCTTTGTGCGCGACATCGGCACCGACCCGGACGACCAGGCCATCGCCACCGCCATCGTCCAGATGGCCCACAGCCTGGGCATGGCCACCATCGCCGAAGGCGTGGAAACCGCCGAGCAACTGGCCTTTCTGCGCGCGCGCGGCTGCGACGAAGTGCAGGGCTACCACTACAGCCGACCGCTGCTGCCCGAGCAGTTCGAATCTTTTGTGCGCGCCAACCTGCAAGAGCGCTCAGCCAAGGCCGCGCAAACGGGCCTCCGTGTGGCGGAATATTCTGCTATCTAAAAGATAGCTTTAAGCGCTTACCCTGTAAGCGATACGAGCCAAAAACCCGTCCATCCAGCGCAGGAACTCTGAAGTGGATCTGCAGCCTGGCCGTGCCCGTGCAGACCTGCCCTTCGCCTACACCGCAGCGCCATTGCCTGCGCCACACTGGCGCCTTGCCGTGCTTTCGGAGACAACCCATGGACAACGCCCCCCTCGACGCGGTCATCGTCGGCGCCGGCTCGGCCGGCCTGGCCGCGCTGCGCGAGGTGCGCAAGCGCACCGACCGTTTCCTCATCGTCAACGACGGCCCCTACGGCACCACCTGCGCGCGCGTGGGGTGCATGCCGTCCAAGCTGCTGATCGAGGCGGCCGACGCCTTCCATCGCCGCCACAGCTTCGAAGAGTTCGGCATCACCGGCGGCGCGGCCCTGGCGGCCGATCTGCCTGCCGTGCTGCGCCGTGTGCGCACGCTGCGCGACAGCTTCGTGGCCGGCACGGTGGGCATCACCGACGCGCTGGGCGCACGCAGCGTGGCCGGCCGCGCGCGCCTGCTCGGCCCCACGCAGGTGCAGGTCAACGGCCAGACCTACAGCGCCAAAAGCGTCGTTCTGGCGCCGGGATCGCGGCCCGTGCTGCCGCCCGAGTGGCAAGCGCTGGGTGCGCGCGTGCTCACCACCGATACGCTGTTCGAGCAGACCACGCTGGGCCCGCGCATGGCCGTGGTCGGCATGGGTCCGCTGGGCCTGGAGATGGCGCAGGCACTCGCCCGCCTGGGGGTAGAGGTGCACGGCTACGCCACACGCGACCTGCTCGCCGGGCTGAGCGACGCGTCGGTCAACGCCGCGCTGCGCGAGGCGCTACAGGGCGAATTCACGCTGCACGTCGGCGCCCAAGCCACGCTGCATGCCGTCGACGGCGGCATCGAAGTGCGCAGCGGCACGCAGCGCACCGTGGTCGACCAGGTGCTGGTCGCCATCGGCCGGCGCCCCCAGCTCGCCGGCCTGGGGTTGGAAACGCTCGGCGTGGCGCTCGACAAGCACGGCATGCCCCCCGTCAACCCGCAGAGCCTGCAGGTGGCCGACCTGCCCGTGTACCTGGCCGGAGACGCACACAACCACCGGCCCCTGCTGCACGAAGCGGCGGATGAAGGGCACATTGCCGGCATGAATACCATGGCGCCCGCGCCGCGCTGCTTTCAGCGCCGCACGCCGCTGGCTATCGTGTTCTCCGAGCCCAATGCCGCCGTGGTCGGCCAGGGCCTGACGGCGCTGCAACAGCAGGACGGCCTGGTGTTCGTCACCGGCAGCGTGGACTTTGCCCGCCAGGGCCGCGCGCGCGTTGGCCAGCGCAACGCAGGGCGCCTGAACGTCTATGCCGACCAGGCCAGCGGCCGCCTGCTGGGCGCCGAGCTCTGCGCCCCGGCCGGCGAGCACCTGGCCCACCTGCTGGCCCTGGCCATGGCCCAACAGCTCACCGTGGCGCAGCTGCTGGGCATGCCCTTCTACCACCCCGTCTTGGAGGAAGGCCTGCGCACCGCCCTGCGCGACGCGGATCGCCAGCTGCCCCAAACCAGCGAATCCGACCTCGCCACCTGCAGCGCCATCGGCGCAGACGCGCTCGACTGAGGCAGGCATACGGGCTGAACCATGCCATCTCGGTACCGGGGCCATGGCTGGCAGGTGGTCTGCGCCCTGGGCACAAAAAGCGTATAAAACTGCACATGGACCCCGATCTCATTCCCAGCCTGGCCCGAGCGCGCAAGGCCCACCACCTCACCCAGGCCGAACTGGCCGAACGCGCCGGCCTCAGCCGCATGACCGTGCAGCGGCTCGAAGGCGGCAGCCTGGACCCGCGCCTGTCCACCCTGCAGGAAATGGCCCGCGTGCTCGGCCTGGAGTTGGTCGCCGTGCCGCGCCACCTGCGCGCGGCGGTGCAGGACTTCATCCAGTCCGGCGGCGCCCCCCTCGGCCAGCGCGGCGGCGTGGACGCCTCGTCCTCCGCCGAGGGCAACCCGGGCGCGGTGTGAGCGCAGCAAGCGCTTCTCTATTTGCAGCTATCAACGCTTACCCAGCATGCGCTAGAGCCCATTTCGGTACATATTCTGACGGGCACGGCGCCCTCATCCCACCGACGCCCCGAACAGCGCCCCGACGCCGGCTGTGATGGCCATGGCGAGCGCGCCCCAGAAGGTCACGCGCCATGCGCCCACCCCCTGGCTGGCGCCGCCGGTGCGCGCGGCCATGGCGCCGAGCAGGGCCAAAAAGACCAGCGCGGTGCCGGGCACCCAGACCAGCAGGCTGCCCGCCGGCGCCGCGACCGCCACCAACAGGGGCAAGGCGGCGCCCGCGGCAAAGCTGGCAGCCGACGTCAGCGCGGCCTGCACCGGGCGGGCGGCCAGGGCCGGGGAGACTTCAAGCTCGTCGCGCGCGTGCGCGCCCAGCGCGTCGTGCGCCATGAGCTGCCGGGCCACCTGCTGCGCCAGCGCGGCGTCCAGGCCGCGGCGCTCGTAGATGGTGGCCAGCTCGCGCTCTTCGGCCAGCGGGTCGGCCGCCAGCTCGCGGCGTTCGCGGTCGAGGTCGGCTTTTTCGGTATCGGCCTGCGAGTGCACCGACACGTATTCGCCCGCCGCCATCGACATGGCACCGGCCACAAGGCCCGCCACCGCCGTCATGACGATGGCAGACGGGCTGACCTGCGCCGCCGCCACGCCCACCACGAGGCTCGCGGTGGAGACGATGCCGTCGTTGGCGCCCAGCACGGCGGCGCGCAGCCAGCCAATGCGGTCGCTGCGGTGGCGCTCCAGGTGCCGGCGGCGGGTGGCGGAGGTCATGCGGTCTTTCGTCGTGTGGAGCCCGGCAGGTTAGGGGCCACAGGGAGCCTCCGTCAAGCGCGGGCGGTGGCGGTGGGTAGGCGGCGTCCCCGCGGGCTCGGACACAGCGAAGACGCGGAGAGACAGGGAGTGGTGATGCCGGGCGACTTTGCGATCGAACGGGGGGACGCGGTGAAGGGCTGATCCCGGGCGCGCTGAAAGCTATTATATTCATAGCTACAAGCGCATTCCTGCATTGATCAAAAGGCCTTTTTCATTCATAAACACAAGAACAGGGGCGGCGAGTGCGCGCTGCCTTGGCTCGTCGCCGGCCGCTAGCACCGCCGTGCCATCCGCGGCTGCGCACTATTCGCCGCGCTTGCCGGAGCGCGAGCGGTGGCGAGCGTGCTTGCGCCGCTTTTCGTAGCGCTGCATCAGCGGCGTGACCGAGATGCCGTGCAGCACCACGGAGGCGACGACGACGGTGAGCGTGATGGACAGCAGCTGGCGCGCCAGCGCCGGCTCCAGCGCGTGGCCGATGGCATACACCAGGTAGTACACCGAGCCAATGCCGCGAATGCCGAACCAGGCGATCAGGCGCCGCTGCGGGCGTGCCACGGGCGCGCCCCACAGCCCGCTGACCACGGCCAGCGGCCGCACCAGCACGAACAGCAGGGGCACGAACCACAGCATGCGCCAGTCCCATTGCACCCAGGTCAACAGCGCACCTACCACCAGCACCACGGCCACCTCGGCCACGTGCTCGAGTTCGGTGTTGAAGCGGGCCACGGCACGCATGAGCTGCTCGGGCACGTCGGCGCCCTCCGCGGTGGGGGCGTGTTCTGCCGACACTGGCGCCCCCGCAGGGCTCTTGCGCACGCGCGCGGCCACCGGCGCAGCCTGCGCCACGGGTTCGAGCCGGCGCAGTGCCAGGCCGGCGGCAAACACCGCCAAAAAACCGTAGGCGTTGAGCCACAGCGCCACGCCGTACGCCAGCGCAATCAGGCCCAGTGCGAGGAATTCGTCGGCCCCGAGCGCTTCGTGGTGGCGCGTGCGCAAAACCAGAATCGCGCGCCCGACCAGGGCGCCCAGTGCATAGCCGATGGCCAGGCCGCCAGCCGCGGCCCACACCACGTCCACCGCCCACCAGCGCCAGCCTCCCGTGCCCAGGTCGTGCACATGCAGCAGGCCCAGCCCCAGCATGACGAACGGAAAGGCGGTGCCATCGTTGAGCCCGCCCTCGCCGGTCAAGCCAAAGCGCAGGCGGTCGCGGTCGCCGCCCCGGGCCACCTGCACATCGGACGCCAGCACCGGGTCGGTGGGCGACAAGATGGCCGCCAGCACCACGGCCGCCCCCAGTGACAAGCCCAGCAGCCCGTACCCCAGCGCCGTGACGACCCCCACGTTGATGCCCATCGACACCGTCGCCAAGCGCACCGGGATGCGCCAGCGCGGGTCGCGCAGCGGCAAATCCAGCTTGAGGCCGGCAGTGAACAGCGAGATCAGCACGGCAATTTCGGTCAGCCGCTCGATCAGCGCGCGGTCATCCTGGAACGGATCAAGCACCAGCAGGCCCAGACCCGCAGGCCCCAGCCCCACGCCGACCAGCAGGTAGAGCATGGACGCGCTGACCGGCAAGCGCGCGATCAGCGAGTTGCCCATGGTCATGGCAATCAGCAGCGCGCCGATCACCATGAACCCGACGGTGGCGGGCTCTACCGCCATGGGAGCCCCACCGCGCCTGCCGCCGAACGGCGGTGGCCACCGTTCGCAGAGCGCGCAAGAACCCGCCCCAGCGGCGCAAACAGAGGCTCAGGCGGGCACGGGGCAGGCCGCAGCATCGGTGCCTTACCCATTCGCGGCGGCCTGCGCTGTGGCTCAGCGTTTGCCGGGCTGTGCGGCGCTGGCAGCCGATGCGTTGGCGTTGAACTGGCCGCCGGTGACGCGCCAGACCACATTGCCGACATCGTCGGCCACCAGCAGCGCGCCACGCGGGTCGATCGCCACGCCCACAGGGCGGCCAAAGGCCTTGCCGTCTTCACTCAAAAATCCCGTGAGCACGTCCAGGGGCAGGCCGCTGGGCTGGCCCTTGTCAAAGGGCACAAACACCACCTTGTAGCCGCTCAGGGGTTTGCGGTTCCACGAGCCGTGTTCGCCAATGAAGGCACCGCTGGCGAGCTGCGGCGCAAGCGCCTGGCCTTGGGCAAATGCCATGCCCAGCGGGGCCACATGGCTGCCCAGCGCGTAGTCGGGCGCAATCGCCTTGGCCACCAGGTCGGGCCGCTGGGGCTTGACGCGCTCGTCCACGTGCTGGCCGAAATAGCTGTAGGGCCAGCCGTAAAACGCGCCGTCTTTGACGGACGTGAGGTAGTCGGGCACCAAATCGTTGCCGAGCTCATCGCGCTCGTTCACCACCGTCCACAGCGCGCCGGTGTCGGAAGCCCAGTCCATGCCGTTGGGGTTGCGCAGGCCGCTGGCAAACAGGCGCTTTGCGCCGCTGGTGCGGTCGATTTCCCAGATGGCGGCACGGCCCTCTTCGGCCGCCATGCCGTTTTCGCCAATGTTGCTGTTCGATCCCACGGTGGCATAGAGCTTCGTGGCGTCGCGGCTGGCAATCAGGCTCTTGGTCCAGTGGTGGTTGATGTTGCCGCCGGGCAAATCGGTCAACAGGGTGGGCGCGGCGGTGATGCGGGTCTGGCCCTCGGTGTACGGAAAACGGAGTACGGACTCGGTGGTGGCGACATAGAAGTCGTTGCCGACCAGCGCCATGCCAAAGGGCGAGCGCAGGTTCTGCAAAAAGACGCTGCGCGTATCGGCCACACCATCGCCATTGGTGTCGCGCAGCAGTGTGATGCGGTCGGCCGATGCCACGCCGGCACCGGCGCGCTTCATGACCTTGCCCATCACCCAGCCCTTGATGCCCTTGTTGTCCTTGTCGGCATCGGTGGGCTTGTCGGGCTTGTTGCTCTCGGCCACCAGCACGTCGCCATTGGGCAAGACATAGACCCAGCGTGGATGGTCTAGCCCGCGGGCCAGCGCCGTCACCGTCAGGCCCGCCATGGCCTGGGGGCCCTGGCCCTGCGGCCAGCCCAGCGCGGGGGCGATGTTGACGGTGGGCAGGAGGCTTTTCTCGGGCGCGGGCAGCCGTGGATGCGGCCCGACACCCACGGGCGCATCGGGTGCCGCGCCGGCGTCCGGAGCGGCCATGGAGCACCCGCACGCCGTGGCCGCCATGACCACGGCGGTCGTGCAGCGCACGGAAAAAAGCGAAGACAACATGACCGGTCCTTCGAGGGCGCCGCCCATCGCAAAAGCCCCATGCCGTTGCCACACGGTCAAGCGCGCGTGCTGCGATGGTGCGGCAGGAATGCGCGCCACCGTGTCGGTCAAATGCTGATATGGATGTCGGGCGCTACACGGCAATCGCCGCGCCTGTAGGCATGGGGCTACGGCGCGACACGGAGTCCGCCCACCTGCGCGCCTGCAGGCCACCTCTACAGTGAACGCATTCCCACCAACCTATCAGGAGATATCCATGCCCGTGATCCTCTGGATTCTTGGCGTTCCACTGACCGTCGTTCTGCTGCTGATGCTTTTTGGCGTTTTTTAAAACGCCCCGGCGCGCGGCAGCGATCTGCCTGTCGCCTGCGGCCTGGAACACCGCGCACCAGACCTCGCGTCCTGTGCGTTTTTTTGGCTTGCATGGCTGGCGCTACCACCGGAAAAACACGGGGCGGCAGCGCTCACCTCCTTACCTTAGCTTCCCACGCAGACCTGCGTCTGCTCGCCCAGGCCAGTGGCGCCCAGGCGCATGGTGTCGCCGGCTTTCAGGAACCAGGGTGCGGGCTTCTGGCCCAGGCCGACGCCGGCGGGCGTGCCGGTGAGCACGATGTCGCCGGGCTCCAGCGTCATGAACTGGCTGATGTAGGCCAGCACCGAGGGCACGCCGAAGATGAAGTTGCGCGTGTGGCCGTCTTGCATGCGCCGGCCGTTCACCTCCAGCCACAGCGCGATGGCGTGCGGGTCGGGCACTTCGTCGGCCGTGGCCAGCCAGGGGCCGATGGGGGCGAAGGTGTCGCAGCCCTTGCCTTTGTCCCATTGGCCGCCGCGCTCGATCTGGTAGCTGCGCTCCGACACGTCGTTGGCCAGCACATAGCCGGCGACGTGGGCGAGCGCGTCGGCCTCGGCGATGCGGCTGGCGCGGGTGCCGATGACGATGCCCAGCTCGACCTCCCAGTCGGTCTTTTGCGCGCCCGGCGGAATGCGCACCGGGTCGTTGGGGCCGCTGAGCGCGGTGATGGCCTTCATGAACAGCACGGGTTCGGCCGGTGTCGGCATGCCGGCCTCCAGCGCGTGGTCGGCATAGTTGAGGCCGACGCAGACGATCTTGCCCACGCCGGCCACGGGGCAGGCCAGGCGCGGGGTGCCGTCCACGGCCGGCAGGCGGCTGGCGTCGATGGCGGCCAGGGCCGACAGCGTGCGCGGGCCCAGTTGCGCCGGCCCCAGGTCGGGCAGCAACATCGACAGGTCGCGCAACACGCCCTGCGCATCCACCAGGCCCGCGCGCTCGGCGCCGGGCTGCCCATAACGAACCAGTTTCATTGTGTGTCTCCCTTGATGTGCTTGGCTTGAAAACCGATGGCGCGCTTTTTGGGGCGCACGCTGCATCTTAGAAGCCTGCGTGCAAATCCGAGGCGCAGCATGCCTCTCACGCCCACCCTGGCCATCAGCCCTGCCGATGACTGCATCGCGGTTCGCGATGCCTGCAGGGCCAGCGCTCGCGGCTTCCGACGTACCATTGGCCTCAAACACGCCAGCGTGCGGGGGATCCCGGAACTTACTCCTTATTTGATAGCTATCAGCGCTGTCCACCATTACATTTGAGACTGATCTCGTTCTTTTTATGCCAGTGCCATTGCCCTCCACGGCTGCTCTCGAAGCCCCTTTTCCCTGCATTGGCGAGCGGCCCCGGCCGCGCAACCCCGCCGACCTGTTCTGGTCCTTCACCTGGCTGGCCCTGCAGGGCTTTGGCGGCGTGATGGCGGTAGTGCAGCGCGAACTGGTCGAACACAAGCGCTGGATGACGAACGAGGAATTCATCGAAGAATGGGCCGTGGCCCAGGTGATGCCCGGGCCCAACGTGGTCAACCTGTCGATCATGATCGGCGACCGCTACTTCGGCCTGCGCGGCGCCATGGCGGCATTGGCCGGCATGGTCACCTTTCCGCTGGCGCTGGTGCTGGCCATTGCCGTGCTCTATGCGCAGTGGGCGACGCACCCGGCTGTGGCGGGCGCGCTGCGCGGCATGGGCGCCGTGGCGGCAGGGCTGATCGCGGGCACCGGGCTCAAACTGCTGTCCGCGCTGCGCCTGCACCCGCTGGGGCCGCTGCAAAGCGCGGCCTTTGCCGCTGCCACGTTTGCCGCCATGGCCTTGCTGCGCGTGCCGCTGCCATGGGTGCTGCTGGGGCTGGGCAGCGCAGCGTGCGCGCTCAGCTGGCGAAAGCTCGCGCCATGACCGGCCTGGTGCTGCAGCCTCTCGACTGGCTCAACCTCTTTGTCTACTTTCTGTCGCTGTCGCTGCTGGCCGTGGGCGGCGCCATCGCCACCGCGCCCGAAATGCACCGCCTACTGGTCGAACGCCAGGGCTGGCTGAGCGAGATGCAGTTCAACGCCAGCATCGCCCTGGCGCAGGCCGCGCCCGGGCCGAACGTGCTGTTCATCGCGCTGCTGGGCTGGAACGTGGGCCTGAACGCCGGCGGCACCGGCGCCATGGGGTGGCTGTACGGGCTGCTGGGCATGGCGGTGTGCATGCTGGGGATCATGGTGCCCAGCTCCACCCTGACCTGGTTGGCCACGCGCTGGGCGCACAAGCACCGCGAGCGCCGCGGCGTGCGCGCCTTCAAGCAGGGCATGGCGCCCATCGTGATCGGCCTGGTCATGGCCACCGCCTGGGTGCTGGGCCGCGCCCAAGGCCAGCTGGCCAGCGACTGGCCGCTGTGGCTGCTCACCGCAGCCACCATGCTGCTGGTGTGGCGCACGCGGCTGCACCTGCTGTGGATGCTGGGCGCGGGCGCGTTGCTGGGGGCGATGGGCTGGATCTAGGCGCGTGGAGATTTATCCGAGGCCGCGCAGGTGGGCGATGATTTTTTCCGAATCGTAGAGCCAGCGGCTGGCGCCGGCGGCGTCGGTGATCTTCAGGCAGGGCACCTTGGCCTGGCCGCCGCGCTCCAGCAACTCGGTCCGATCCGGGCCCGCGTGCTGCGCGTCAACGCGCCCAATGTTCAGCGACAGGCGGCGCATTTCCTGCCTGACCTTGATGCAAAAAGGGCAGGTCTTGTACTGGTACAACGCCAGGCTGCGGCACGCCAGGTCCACGCGGTCTTGCGCGGCCTGCGAGCGCACCAGGCCCCGGGGCCGGGTCAGCATTTCCCTCAGCAGCATCACCGGGCCCAGGACGGTGCGCAGGGTCTTGAAAAAGAGTCGGATAAAAAATTTCATGGGCGATTCTAGGTAATTGTCCAGGTCCGCGAATTCGCGGCCTGACAGCAGCAGCACCCCGCTGTCCTGTGTCCGGCCCACGCGCATGCGCGGCAACAATGGCGTCTGGCGGGCGCTCGGTCCCGCACAACCCACGCAAGGAGAACCCCATGCAACTTCGCTCCCTGGGCCGCTCGGGCCTGCAGGTATCGCCGCTGTGCTTTGGCGGCAACGTGTTTGGCTGGACGGTGGACGAGGCGACCGCGTTCTCGCTGCTCGACGCATGGTTGGACGCGGGGTTCAACTTCATCGACACCGCCGACGTGTATTCGCGCTGGGCGCCCGGGCACGTCGGTGGCGAGTCCGAAGCCATGATTGGCAAATGGCTTCAAAAATGCGGCCAGCGCCACCGTGTGGTGCTTGCCACCAAGGTCGGCAAGGACATGGGCGGCGGCAAGCACGGCCTGCGCCCCGAGTACATCCGCCAGGCCGTGGAGGCGTCGCTCCAGCGCCTGCAGACCGACCACATCGACCTCTACCAGTCGCACGACGACGATGCCAGCGTGCCGCTGTCCGAGACGCTCGAAGCCTATGCCGAGCTCATCAAGGCCGGCAAAGTGCGCGCCATTGGCGCCTCCAACTACAGCGCTCCGCGCCTGCTCGAAGCGCTGCACACCAGCCAGAAGCTGGGCCTGCCGCGCTACGAAAGCCTGCAGCCGCTCTACAACCTCTGCGACCGCGCCGTGTTCGAGAACGCGCTGCAGCCGCTGTGCGTGGCGCAGCAGGTGGGCGTGATCAATTTCTATGCGCTGGCGGCAGGCTTTCTGACCGGAAAGTACCGCAGCGCAGCCGACGCAGCCAAGAGCGTGCGCGGCAAGAACACCACCGACAAGTACCTCAACGCGCGCGGCCTGCGCATCCTGGCCGCGCTGGACCAGGTGGCCGAGCGCTATGCGGCGACACCCGCCCAGGTGGCGCTGGCGTGGCAGCTGGCGCAGCCGGGCATCACGGCGCCGATCGCCAGCGCCACGTCGCTCGCGCAGTTGCAGGAACTGGTGGGCGCGGTGCAACTGCAGCTCGACGGCGACGCACTGGCCAGCCTGAGCGACGCCAGCGCGGAGGCGTGACGCGGCATCAGGAGCGCTGGCGCAACGCCTCGTAGAGGCACACGCCGCTGGCCACCGACACGTTGAGGCTCTCGACGGCCCCCTTCATCGGGATGCTGACCAGTTCATCGCAGGTCTTGCGCGTGAGCTGGCGCATGCCATCGCCCTCGGCACCCAGCACCAGGGCCACGGGGCCTTTCAGGTCGACCTGGTAGATGGTCTTGGGCGCATCGTCGCTGGTGCCGATGATCCAGACGTTGCGCTCCTTGAGCTCGCCGAGCGTGCGCGCCAGGTTGGTCACCATGAAATAGGGCATGGTCTCGGCCGCGCCGCTGGCCACCTTGGCCACCGTGGCGTTGATGCCGACGGCGTGGTCCTTGGGGGCAATCACGGCGTGCGCGCCGGCGCCATCGGCCACGCGCAGGCAGGCCCCCAGGTTGTGCGGGTCGGTCACGCCGTCGAGCACCAGCAGCAGCGGCTGCGCAGTGCCGGCGGCTTCGAGGTCTTCGAGCAGTTCGTCGAGCGAGGTGACCTGCGCCACCGCCTCGACGCGCGCGGCCACGCCCTGGTGGCCGTGGCTGCCGGCCAGTTTGGCGATGCGCAGGCTGTCGGCTTCGATCAGGCGGGCGCCGGCCTCGCGGGCGCGGTCCAGGAACTGGCGCATGCGCGCGTCGCGCCGCGTGGCCTCGTAGTAGATCTCGATGATGGATTGGGGCGCGGTCTTCAGACGCACGCCCACGGCATGGAAGCCGAACAGGACTTTGGGGGAGGACATGGGGCGATTATCCGGGCAGCGGCGGTGCCGCGCCGCCGCCGGTCCGCGGGGATAAAGGCCCTCGCATAAAATCGCCGCCTCTCCCCGCCCGCAAGCCACGCCGCCCCGGTGCGCTGCTTCGGACCTTCGAAGCCTGCGGCGGTGGTTCTTGCGGGTGGCGCGGCGCGCCACCTTTTCTTCGTTGACTGCCACCTGGCTCCGGGGTTTGCACGCACAGCGTGCAGGCCTTGCGAACCGCCCTTTCTTTTTTCCATCACCATGTTTTTCACCCCCCTGCTGCGTTGGCTACAGCGCACGAGCCTGGTCGCACAAATCGTGCTTGGCCTGTTGGCCGGCATCGTTCTGGCAACGGCTTTCCCGGCCGCCACGCCCCAGGTGGCCATCCTGGGCACCCTGTTCATCTCTGCCCTCAAGGCGGTGGCGCCCGTGCTGGTGTTCATCTTGGTGATTGCGGCCATCAGCAACCACCGGCCCGGTGAAGCCACGCACCTGCGCGGCGTGCTGGTCCTGTACCTGGTGGGCACGCTGACTGCCGCCATCGTCGGGGTGGTCGCGAGCATGTGGTTTCCGTCCACGCTGGTGTTGCAGGCGCCGGCAGACGCCGCCAACGCGCCCGCGCACATCGAGGAAGTGCTGCTGGCGCTGGTGCGCAACGCCGTGGACAACCCGGTGCATGCGCTGCTGGAGGCCAACTACATCGGCATCCTGACCTGGGCGGTGGCCTTTGGCATGGCGATGCGCCACGCCAGCGCCGGCACGCGCGCAGTGATGGCCGACCTGTCGGCCGGTATCACGCTCATCATCCAGGTGGTGATCCGCTTTGCGCCGCTGGGCATTCTGGGCCTGGTGGCCAGCACGTTTGCCGAAGCGGGGGCGGGCGCGCTGTGGGTCTATGTGCACCTGCTGGCCGTGCTGATCGGCTGCATGCTGTTCGTGGCGCTGGTGGTCAACCCGCTGATCGTGTTTACCATGCTGCGCACCAACCCCTACCCGCTGGTACTGACCTGCCTGCGCGAGAGCGGCGTGACAGCGTTCTTCACGCGCAGCTCGGCGGCGAACATCCCGATCAACCTGGCCCTGGCCAAGCGCCTGGGCCTCAACGAAGACACCTACAGCATTGCCATTCCTCTGGGTGCCACCATCAACATGGCGGGCGCCGCCATCACCATCAGCGTGCTGTCGCTGGCCGCAGCCAACACCCTGGGTATCGCGGTGGACCTGCCCACTGCCATCCTCCTGTGCGTGGTGTCGGCCGTGTGCGCCTGCGGCGCCTCGGGCGTGGCCGGTGGCTCGCTGCTGCTGATCCCCCTGGCCTGCAGCCTGTTCGGCATCTCCAACGATGTGGCCATGCAGGTGGTGGCGATCGGCTTCATCATCGGCATCCTGCAGGACTCGGCCGAGACGGCATTGAACTCGTCCACCGACGTGCTGTTCACCGCCGCCGCCTGCGGCGCCGCCGAACGCAGGCTGGCGCGCTGAGCCTGGCCGCGCCGCACCCGTGCGGACCGGCGCGCTGCGTCAGGCCCTCGCGCGGCCCGCTTCGATGGTGATGCAGCGCTCGCAACGCTGCGCAATGCCCCGGTCGTGCGTGACCAGCACCAGCGTCGTGCCCTGCTCGCGGTTGAGTTCGAACATCAGTTCCATGATGGTCTCCCCGGTGGCAAAGTCGAGGCTGCCCGTGGGCTCGTCGGCCAGCAACACCGCGGGCTGCACGACAAAGGCACGCGCCAGCGCCACGCGCTGCTGCTCGCCGCCGCTGAGCACCTTGGGGTAGTGCCCCAGACGCTGTCCCAGGCCCACGTGGTCCAGCATCTCGGCGGCCGCCTTGCGCGCGTCGCGGCGGTTGGCCAGTTCGAGCGGCAGCATGACGTTCTCCAGCGCCGTGAGGTTGCCCATGAGCTGAAAGCTCTGGAAAACGAAGCCCACCTTCTGCGCACGCAGGGCGGCACGCGCATCCTCGTCGAGCGCGAACAGGTCCTGCCCGTCCAGGCGCACCGTACCGCGCGTGGGCGTGTCGAGCCCTGCGACGATCGACAGCAGCGTGCTCTTGCCCGAGCCCGAGGCGCCGACAATGGCCACGGTTTCCCTCGGTGCCAGCTGGAAATCGATATCCCGCAGAATGTCGAGCGTGCCAGTGGAATCGGTCACCGATTTGTACACATGCTCGACCGCAATGATGGGTGTGGCGGGTGCGGCGGAGAATTCGGACATGAAAGGCCTTGTACTGTGAATCAAAACGCGTATCGGCGCGACTTTATCCGGAGCCTGGCCATGGCAGCTGCCGGGCTGTGCGTTCTGCCAGCCCTGGCGCAAGGCACGAAGGCAGGCCCGGCGACGCAGCCCGCCACGCAGACCATCTTGGTCGTGGGCGACTCGCTGAGTGCGGAATATGGCCTGGCGCGCGGCACGGGCTGGGTTGCGCTGCTCGAAAAGCGCCTGACCGCGCAAAACGTGGCCGCCAGGGTGGTCAATGCCAGCGTGAGCGGCGACACCACGTCGGGCGGGCGGGCGCGTCTGGCAGCGCTGCTGGCGCAGCACCGGCCGGCGGTAGTGGTGATCGAGCTCGGCGCCAACGACGCGCTGCGCGGCCTGGCGCTCAAGAACACGGAGGAAAACCTCGCTTGGATGGCGCAGGAAGCACAAAAATCGGGGGCCAAGGTGGTGCTGGTGGGCATGCAGGTCCCGCCCAACTATGGCAGCGACTACGCCGCAAAGTTTGCCGGCCTGTTCGAGACCGTGGCACGGAAGAACAAAACGGCGCTGGTGCCGTTCCTGCTCAAGGGTGTTGCCGATGCACCCAACCCCACTGCCCTGTTCCAGGCCGACCGCATCCATCCGCGGGCCGAAGCCCATCCGCAAATGCTGGACAACGTCTGGCCCGTGCTGCGCAAGCTGCTGCGCTGAAAACCGGCTCAGCCGGGTTGGTTGCCCGGCCCGGTCCCGGAAGCATCGGACGCGCCGGCGGGGGCGCTGTCCTGCTGTTCAGGCGCATAGCCATCCGGCCTGCGCACGGCAGCGGACTTGGCCCGCAGCTTCTCTTCCTTCTTCTTCTTTTTGGCCAGCTCGCGCTGTCGTTTCTCGTATCCGTAGTTGGGTGTTGCCAAGGTAAGTGCTCTCCAAAGTGATGGGCCACTGTAACAGCTTGGTCTGGAGAGGCGCCGGGCGGCGCCATCAACCCCACGCCCCGGTGCGCTGCTTGCCCTCAGGCGGTGCCAAAGGCGCTTTGCATGGCTTGCTGCAGGTCGCACTGCAAATCCGCCACGGCTTCAAGGCCCACCGCAAAGCGCACGACCGTACCGGAGCGCAGGTGCGCACAAGGCTGGCTGCGCATGCTGGCGAGCTCGTAGGGAACGACCAGGCTCATCGGACCGCCCCAGCTGTAGCCGAGCTTGAACAGGCGCAGACCATCGCAGAATGCATCCACTTGCGCTTGCGAGTAGCGCGCATCAAAGACCACACTGAACAAACCCGCGGCCGCGCCATCGCCTCCCTTTGCGGCACCGCACAGCGCCTGCCAGTGCGCGTGTCCCGGTGACTCGGGCAAAGCCGGGTGCAGCACCTGCGCTACGGGCGCCTGCTGCTGCATCCAGCGCGCCAGGGCGCGTGCCGCCACGTCGTGCGCGCGGTAGCGCAGACCGATGCTGGGCAGAGAGCGCAGCACCGCCTCGGCATCGTTGGCGCCCACCCCCAAACCCAGGTGCATGTGCAACAACTTGATCTTCAAATGCAGCGCCGGGCTGCGCGTGATGGCGCTGCCCATGAGCACATCGCCGCCACCGCTGGGGTATTTGGTCAGCGCATGCACCGACACATCGACGGCCAGGTTGCCGCTGCCGTCCCCCTCCAGGTCGAACGGCGCAAACGCCAGCCCCGCCCCCCACGTATTGTCCAAGGCCGTAGGGACTCCGCGGGCTCGGCACAAGCGCACCATTTCGCACAGGTCGGGGAATTCCAGGGTGACCGAGCCGGGCGCCTCCAGCCATACCAAGCGCGTGGCGGAGGTGATCTTGGCGGCCAGATCGGCCAGGTCGAGCGGGTCGTACAGCATATGGCGCACGCCAAACTGTGCCAATGTGGCTTCGGCCATGGACTTGTTCGGGCCGTAGGCATTGTCGGGAATCAGCACCACGTCGCCAGTTTTGAGCAACGCGAGCGAGACGAGCGCAATGGCCGCCAAGCCGCTGGGCACCAGCACACACTGCAGGCCGCCCTCGAGTTCGCACAGGCGCTCTTCCAGGACGAACGTGGTCGGTGTGCCGTGCAGGCCGTAGGTATAGCCGCTCTTATCCTTCCATTCGCGCGTGCGCATGGCGGCCACATTCGGAAAGATGACGGTAGAGGCCTTGTAGACGCCCGGTGCGGGGGCCACAAAACCTGCCGGCGCGGTGTAGCCGTGGTGGACGATGCGGGTGGACAGTTCGTGGGCAGAGTCGTGCATGCCGCGATGTTAGCGTCCCGTGGCGGCCGCAGAAATGGCGGCCCCAAGGGCACCGCCTCAAACTGGCGCGTTGCGCCCCTCAGCCCGGCTTGATATCCAGCTGGTTGAGCACCGAACTCACGCCCTTGACGCCCTGGGCGATGGTCGCCGCTCTGTCCTTCGCCGCTTGGGAAGGGGCCGGCCCCTTGAGCGTGACCACACCGTTGTGCGTGTCCACATCAATTTTCAATGCGCTGAGATCGGGGTCCTTGGCCAAGCCCGAAGACACCTGGGCGGTGATGGCTCCGTCATCTGCCATGGCCAGGGCCGAATTGCCGGCCTGGCGCGCTGCAGCTTCCGCATCGCGCGCGGCCGCCTCTGCCTTGGTTGCGCCCTCTTCCACTTTCACCTGCGCCGCCTGCATGGCCTTCTGGGCATCTGCCTTCGCTGCTGCCGCAGCTTGCTCGGTCCGCTCCAGCGCCGAATCGATCTTCTGGCCGGTCGTGGGCTCCTTCATTTTCTCGCATGCCGCCAACCCCAGGGCCACGGCACTGACAGCCAGCAGGTTGGCAATGCGGGCGGCCGCAGGATGGCGCAAAGCCGATCGTTCTTGCATGGTATTTCTCCTATTTATGTAACTTCCGGCACTTTAGGAGATCGGTGGAGCCCGGCTGGTCGGAAAGCGCCGAAGTGCCTGTAGGACCAGGGCGACAGCCACGCGACAATACGCACCATGTTGAGCGTTGCCGTCCTTCACCGTTGGTTTCCTTTTCTTTCGTGGCCCCGGCCAGACCGCCAGATGTTGCGGGGCGAGTTCTGGGCCGGCATGACGGTGGGCCTGATGCTCGTGCCGCAAGGCGTGGCTTATGCGGCGCTGGCCGGCATGCCGCTGGTGACCGGCATCTATGCATCGCTCGTGCCGGCCATCGTGGCCGTACTGTGGAGTTCGTCGACGCGCCTGGGCGTCGGCCCGACCGCGTTGACCAGCTTGCTGATCGGCGCTTCGCTCACGGGACTGGCCGCGCCGGGCAGCGCGCAATGGGTGGCCCTGGCGGCCTGGATCGCGCTGCTGTCGGGGCTGCTGCAGTTGGTGCTGGGCGCGGTGCGCTTTGGCTGGCTGCTGAACCTCGTCACCTCGCCCGTCCTCAGCGGCTTCACGCAAGCGGCGGCCCTGCTGATCCTCGCATCGCAACTGCCTGCGTTGACCGGCCTGCGCGTGCCGCTGGAGTCGCTGGTGAGCGCGCCCCAGTGGGCCCAGTTCGACTGGAGCGCCGCTGGCTATGGTTTGGGCAGTGTGGCGGCGCTGGTGCTCGCCAAGCGCCAGTGGCCGCAGTTTCCGGCCGTGATCGTGGTCATGGGCGCAGCGGGCGCCCTGAGCTGGGCGACCGGGTTCGCCGGCCGCGGCGGCGCCGTGGTGGGTGCTCTGCCTGCGGGGCTGCCACAGCTGTACTGGCCCGGAGCCCTGACCTGGGACACGCTGGGCGCGCTGGTCATGCCGGTGCTGGTGGTGACGCTGGTGAGCTTTCTGGAGACCGCCTCCAGCGCCAAGGTCGACCACCAAAGCGGCGGCACACGCTGGGACGAGAACCAGGACCTGATCGCCCATGGCATGGCCAAGATCAGTGCCGGCCTGTGCGGCAGTTTCGCCACGAGCGCTTCGTTTTCGCGCTCGGCCATCAACCTGTATGCCGGCGCGCGCACCGGCTGGGCCACGGTGTTTGCGACCGCCCTCGTGCTGGTGGCTTTGCTGTGGCTCATGCCCGCGCTCTACCATGTGCCGCAGGCGGTGCTCGCCGCCGTGGTCGTGACGGCCATCACCGGCCTCATCAAGCCCTCCATGCTGCCCAAGCTGTGGCGCATCTCGCGCGTGGAAGCGGTCATCAGCGCCATCACCTTCGGCCTCACCCTGGTGACGGCCCCGCGCATTTACTGGGGGGTTCTGGCGGGCCTGCTGCTGAACCTCAGCCATTTTCTCTACCAGCGCCTGCATCCGCGCATCATTGAAGTGGGCTTGCACCCCGATGGCAGCCTGCGCGACCGGCACCTGTGGCAGTTGCCGCCGCTCGCAGACCATGTGCTGGCGCTGCGCATGGACGCAGAGCTCGACTTTGCCTCTGCCAATGCGCTCGAGCGCAGCGTTTCGGACCGGCTGGCCGAGCGGCCCGGCATTCAGCATGTCTGCCTGTTCGCGCTGCCCATCAACCGCATCGACGTGACCGGCGTGGAAACCTTTGCCCGGCTACAGACCTTGGTGCAAATGCACCACTGCACACTGCACCTCAGCGGCCTGAAACTGCCGGTCGAACAGGTCCTGCGCCGCGCCCAGGTGTTGCAGCCCGGCCCGCACCTGCGCATGTACCGCTCGGACACCGAGGCCCTTCAGGCGCTGCAGCAACTGCCCGTACCCGATGCCGAAGGAACAGCAACGGGCGTGGCGGCGTAAGGCTTCCGGGCCACGGTTACACTTGCGCCATTGCCCAGCTCACCCGTGCCGCACACCGTCCCCCCTGAACCCATCGACCTGCGCGAGCTGCGCTTGGACACGGCCCGCGCGCTGGTCGAGCAGGCCGGGAAACCGCTGGACGCGCGTTCGCCCCAGGCCTATCTGCAGGACCTGATCGATGGCCTGTGCGAGCTGTCGCTGCGCGACCCGCTCACCGGGCTGGCCAACCGGCGCCATTTCTATTCGGTGCTGGAGCGCGAAATCGACCGCGTGACGCGCTCGGGCGAGGCGGCCTTGCTGCTGATGCTCGACATCGACAATTTCAAGCGCGTCAACGACACCTACGGCCACCTGGCCGGCGACACCGTGCTGCAGTCCGTGGCCCAGACCCTCAGCAGCTGCGTGCGCCCCATGGACACTCTGGCGCGCTATGGCGGCGAGGAGTTTGCCGTGGTGCTGCCGGCCTGCCAGGGCAGCTTTGGCCGCGTGATCGCCGAGCGCATCCGGCGCGCGGTGGCCGACACGTCCGTGCGCATCAACGCCCACACCGAACTGCAAGTCACGGTGAGCGTCGGTGGCGCATTTGCACTGCAGTGGATACGCTCCACGACCACGCTGTGGACCGACCGCGCCGACCTGCAGCTCTACAAGGCAAAATCCCAGGGGCGCAACCGCGTATGCCTGGAAGACCCACCCGACAGCACGGTGAGTGCCGAGGAGAAAAGCCTGCTGTTCGGGCCGCTCTACACCCCTTCCGGCTGGGGCGACCTGCCCCCCCTGACTTCCACCGACAGCGCCTACTGAAAGCGATGAGATGAGTGACGCGCCGTCCCCCTCCCTCCCCACCCGCCCCTCTGCGGGACACGCCCCTGCGCCCGCCCCACAGGGCGCCCGCATCATTGCCATCACCAGCGGCAAAGGCGGCGTTGGAAAAACCTTCGTGTCGGCGAACCTCGCTACCGCGCTCACGCGGCGCGGCCAGCGGGTGCTGGTGCTCGACGCCGACCTGGGCCTGGCAAACCTCGACGTGGTGCTGAACCTGCACCCCAAAGTCACGCTGCACGACGTTTTCACCGGCAAGGCGCAGCTCGAAAATGCGCTGGTCGCTGCCCCTGGCGGGTTTTCTGTGCTGCTGGCGGGCTCGGGCATGGTCGAGTATTCGCGCCTCACGCCCGAAGTGCGCAACCAGCTGCTCCAGGTGATTCAGACCCTGGCGCCCCGCTTTGACGTGATCTTGCTCGACACCGGCGCCGGCATCTCCGACGTGGTGCTGTTTTCGGTGTCGCTGGCCTCCGAGGTGCTGATCGTGGCCACGCCCGAGCCCACCTCGCTGACCGATGCCTACGCGGCCATCAAGGTGCTGGCCTTGCAGCAAAAACGCCAGCATGTGCGCCTGGTCATCAACCAGGCTGCGCGCCCGGGCGATGGCCGCGCCATCACCGGACAACTGCAGCAGGTGCTCGACCGCTTCGTCTCCACCGAATCGGGCCGCTCCATGCGCCTGATCCACATGGGCGACATCCCTGCCGACCCGGCCGTGCGCGATGCGGTCATGCGCCGCCACCTGCTGCTGCTGCACACGCCAGGCTGCCCGGCAGCGCTGGCCATTGCGCAATTGGCCAACAAGATAGAAGACGCGCTGCTGGTGCGCGTGTCCTGAGTGCGCCCGAGCCTCCACGCCCGCAGTGCGGGCCTGCATGAGAACTGCACCGTGAATCCGATCCTCAACATCTCCTGCTACAAGTTCGTGTCCCTGCCCGATGCGCAGGCGCTGCGCGAGCTGCTGCTGGCCCGTGCCGTCGCGGCACAGCTCAAAGGCACCATCCTGCTGGCGGGCGAAGGCATCAACTTCTTTCTCGCCGGCGCCGCCGATGCGGTGCTCGGCTTCGTCGCTGCGCTGCGCGAAGACGCCCGCTTTGCCGACCTGGAGCCTAAGGAAAGCTGGTCCGCGCAGGTGCCGTTTCGCAAGATGCTGGTCAAGGTCAAGCGCGAGATCATCCGCATGGACCACCCGACCATCGAACCCGGCCGCGGCCGCGCGCCCTCGGTCGATGCCCCCACGCTGCGGCGCTGGCTGGCCCAGGGCCACGACGACGCCGGCCGCCCCGTGGTGACGCTGGACACGCGCAACGACTTCGAGGTGGACGCCGGCACATTCGACGGCGCCATCGACTGGCGCATCACCAAGTTCACCGAATTTCCGCCGGCGCTGCGCGAGCACAAGGCCGAGTTGGCCGGCAAGACCGTGGTGAGTTTCTGCACTGGCGGCATCCGCTGCGAGAAAGCTGCCATCCTGATGCGCGAGGAAGGCGTCGAGCATGTCTACCAGCTCGAAGGCGGCATCCTCAAGTACTTCGAACAGACCGATGGCGGCCACTACCACGGCGGCTGCTTTGTGTTCGACGAGCGCCGCGTGCTGGAAACCGACCTGTCGGCGAATGCGCAAAACGCTATGGATAAGTGAGCTTCAAGCGCTTGACTGGCAAGCGCTAGAGGCCGATTTGATTCGTATTTTGGGCATCAAGGCCTGAACCGGCGCTCGGGCAACGCAATCCACTCGTGGTCGCCCGGCACCTGGCCCATGCGCTGGTGCTCCCAGTCGCCAGCGGCCTGCACGATGCGCTGCTTGCGGCTGGAGACGAAATTCCACCAGATGTGGCGCGGCGCATCGAGCGCATCGCCGCCGATCACCACCAGGCGCACGCCCTGGCGGGCGGGCGCCTGCAGCCGCACGGCGCCACCAGGCGCCAGCACCGCCAACGTGTGGGCTGCCACGGCCTCGCCCGCGATGTGCAAACCGCCATCGACCGCATAGACCGCCATTTCAGGCGCCAGCGGTGGCAGTTCGAGCGTGGCGCCTGGCGCCAGTTGAACGTCCAGGTACAGCGTCGGGGCGAACGTGGCCACGGGCGAGGTCTGGCCGAACGCAGCGCCGATGAGCACGCGCACGGTGGCGCCGCCCTCCACCACCTCGGGGATGGCGGCAGCCGGCGTGTGCGCAAACGCGGGCTCGGTTTCTTCGTGCGCCAGGGGCAGCGCGGCCCAGAGCTGAATGCCGTGGTTGACATGGCTGCTCGCTGCCAACGCTTCGGGACGGCGTTCGGAATGCACGATGCCGCGCCCCGCCGTCATCCAATTGATGGCGCCAGGCTCGATCTGCTGCACGCTGCCCAGGCTGTCGCGGTGCAGCATGGCGCCCTCGAACAGATAGGTGACCGTGGCCAGACCGATGTGCGGATGGGGGCGCACATCGAACTGGTCGCTGGGCGCCACCGTGATGGGGCCAAAGTGGTCAAAAAATACGAACGGCCCCACAGCGCGGCGCTGCAGCGCCGGCAGCAGGCGCCGCACGGTGAAGCCCCCGCCCAGGTCCTTTTCGTGCCCCGCCAGTTGCAGGGAAACGCTCACGGCAGGCGCTCCTGGAACGCGGTGGTCAATGGGGTACGCATCACACAAGCTCCTTTAAGAGGCACCAAAAACAATCCCCGGTGCGCGGGCCGCTATGCAGGCACTCTGTGCCCGGCGCGCGCGTTGTCCACGCTCCAGGCGCCCGGGCCGAACGCAGCCAGCACCAGCAGGCCACCGACCACGGCGATGTTCTTGAAGAACAGCAGCTGCGTGATCATTTGCTGCTCGGCCGGCACAGCCCAGTAGGCATGGAAGTAAAAGCTGGCCACCAGGGTGAAGAAGGCCAGCACCAGGGCGGCAAAGCGGGTGCCCCACCCCAGCACCAGCGCCAGCCCGCCCAGCACTTCAATGGCCAGCGCGAGCGCTGCGGCGACCGTGGGAAGCGGCATGCCCACCGAGCCGATATAGCCCACCGTGCCCGCAAAGCCGGTGATCTTGCCCAGGCCGGCGGGCAGGAACAGCAGGGCCAGCAACAGGCGGCCGGCGAGGGCCAAGGGGTTTTGCAAGGATGCGAACATGGTCAACTCCTTCTGTGGAAAAAAGGGATGGGGTGTCAGGCCGCAAGATCAAACACTAGCACTTCCGCATCTTTTGCGTTGCCCAGGCGCAAAAGCGATTCGTTTTCGAGCAGCGCGGCGTCGCCCCCCTTCAGCGCCTGGCCATTGGCCTCCAGCGTTCCGCGCACCAAGTGCACATAGGCCTTGCGCGCCGGGTCGAGCGCCAAGTCAACGGTCTCGGCGCCGTCGAACAAACCCGCATACATGGCCGCATCGGCGTGCAGGCGCACCGAGCCTTGGGCGCTGTCGGGCGACGCCACGAGGCGCAGGGTACCGCGCTTTTCGGCCTCGGGAAAACGTTTTTGCTCATAACTGGGCTCGATGCCCGACACATTGGGCTCGATCCAGATCTGCAGGAAGTGCGTGGTCTGGCCCGCCGCGTGGTTGAACTCGCTGTGCACCACGCCGCTGCCGGCGCTCATGCGCTGCACGTCGCCCGGCGGGATGCCCTTGACGTTGCCCATGCTGTCCTTGTGCGCCAGCTCGCCGGAAAGCACGTAGCTGATGATTTCCATGTCGCGGTGGCCGTGCGCGCCAAAGCCGGTGCCGGGAGCGATGCGGTCTTCATTGATCACGCGCAGGTTGCCAAAGCCCATGTGCAGCGGATCGTAATAGCCCGCGAAAGAAAAGCTGTGGTACGAGCGCAGCCAGCCATGGTCGGCGTGGCCGCGGTCCTGGGATTTGCGAATGGTCAGCATGGAAACCTCCTTAGGGAAGCCCCCACTGTAGGCCTGCAGGCCGGGCATGCGGTGCAAGGACATTGACGGGATAATTCAAACAATTTCAACCGAATGATGCCTACCATGCAAAACGCACGCAATGTCCTGACCCCCGACAGCCTGGCGATGCTGCAGTGCATCGCCCAGGCCGGCAGCTTTGCCGCCGCCGCGCGCCAGCTTGGCTTGGTACCCAGCGCCCTGACATACCGCGTGCGCCAGATCGAGGATGCGCTCGACGTGCTGCTGTTTGACCGCAGCGCGCGCCAGGCGCGGCCCACCGAGGCCGGTGCCGAACTGCTGCGCGAAGGCGCGCGCCTGCTGCAGGAAATCGACGCCGTGGCCCACCGCGTGCAGCGCGTGGCTACGGGCTGGGAGCCGCAGCTGACCATTGCCGTGGACGGCGCCATCTCGCCCCACACCCTGCTGGAGCTGGTCGAGTCGTTTTACGCCCAGGCCCCGCCCACGCGGCTCAAGCTGCGCGACGAGATCCTGAGCGGCACGCTCGAGGCTTTGACGTCGGGCCAGGCCGACCTGGCCATCGGCGTGGCGGTGAACGCGTCCAACGTGGCGGGCCTGCAGCAGGGCCTGCTGGGCGAGACGCCCTTCATCTTCGCCGTGGCGCCGCACCACCCGCTGGCCCGCGCGCCCGAGCCGCTCAGCGACGCCACGCTGCTGCAGCACCGCGTGGTGGCCGTGGCCGACTCGGCCCGGGGCGACAACGTCAGCATGGGGATGCTCGGCGGGCAGGACGTGCTCACCGTGGGCTCCATGCAGGCCAAGGTGCAGGCGCAGCTGCGCGGCCTGGGCTGCGGCTTTCTGCCCGAGCCCATGGTGCGCCCCTACATCGAGGCCGGCCGGCTCGTGACGCGCCGGGTGGAGCGCTCGGCGCGCAGCATCCGCATGCATTACGCCTGGAACGGCACCCCGCACGGCCCCCAGGGCCGCGCGCTGCAGTGGTGGCTGGCCCAGCTGCAAAGTCCAGCCACCCAGGCCGCGCTGCTCGAGAACCACCACCATTTTTAGGCGCTGCGCTTCGCCAGGCGTGTAGAGTGGAAACATGAGACCGTGTTGCGCGGCCATCGATGGCTCGCACCCCACACGTCTTTAGACTGCCGCATCCCTATCCCGAAAGGCCGCCATGCCCCCCCGCTCCCCCGCTTCCGCCACCCGCTCCCGACGTCCCCGTGCACCCAGCGCTGCGCGCCATTTCGCTGTCATCGGCGCCGGCATCGCCGGTATCGCCTGCGCCCGCACACTGGTACAGGCCGGGCACCGGGTCACGGTGTTTGAAAAATCCGACCGGGTGGGCGGACGCACGGCCACGCACGACACGCCGTTTGGCGGCTTCGACGCCGGCGCGCAGTATTTCACCGTACGCGACGACCGCTTCGCGCAGGCCCTGGCCACGGTGCCCGGCGTGTGCCGGCCCTGGAGCGCCACGACGGTGCGCGTGCTCGACGCGGCCGGGCGCGTGGCGGCGGCGAGCCAGCCGCCCAGCGAAGCGCACTGGGTCGCCTGCCCCGGCATGGACGCCCTCGTCGGCGCCTGGGCACAGCCGCTGCAGCAGGCGGGCTGCCTGCTCACCGGCGCCCGGGTAGTGTGCATCGAGGCCGACCCCCTGCGCCCCCGCGGCTGGCAGGTCTGCACCGAAAGCGACGACGGCTCCCAGCAGGTGGTGGCCGGCTTCGACGCCGTGCTGATGGCGCAACCGGCCACGCCCGCACGCGCCCTGCTGGTGTCGTCCGACCTCTACACCCCGCTGGCCGATGCCCTGGCCGATGTGTCCATCGCCTCCTGCTGGACGCTGATGCTGGCCTTTCCCCAGGCCGTGCGCCCGGGCCTGACCACCCTCGGCCCGCAGTGGAACGCCGCGCGCAGCACGCACCACCGCATCGCGTGGCTGGCGCGGGAGTCGTCCAAGCCCCAGCGCAGCAGCGTGGAGCGCTGGACCGTGCAAGCCAGCCCGGCCTGGTCGGACGAGCACCTGGAAGACAACGCCACGCGCGTGCAGGACAAGCTGCTCAAGGCCTTTGCCGAGGTGACCGGCATCCGCGCCACGCCCAGCCACGCGCAGGTGCGCCGCTGGCGCTATGCGCAAACCCAGCAGCCGCTGGGTCGCAGCCACCTGTGGGATGCCGATGCGCAGCTGGGCGCCTGCGGCGACTGGTGCCTGGGCCACCGGCTCGAAGACGCATTCATCTCCGGACTGGAACTGGCCCTCGCGGTCGCATGACGCCGGCGGGCTACGTGGGGCGCTTTGCGCCCTCGCCCACCGGGCCGCTGCACGCGGGCTCCCTGGTGGCGGCGCTGGCGAGCTGGCTCGATGCGCGCGCATGGAACGGCGGGCACGGCGGCCGCTGGCTGGTGCGCATCGAAGACGTCGACACCCCCCGCTGCGCGCCCGGTGCTGGCGAACACATCCTGGCCCAGCTGGCCGCCTGCGGTCTGCACCCTGATGCACCGCCGCTGTGGCAGTCCACGCGCGCCGCGGCCTACCAGGGCGCGCTGGACCGGCTGTGCGCCAGCGGCCTGGCCTACCCCTGCGCCTGCTCGCGCAAGGACATCGCCGCCGCCCACGCCGCGCGCGGCCGGGCCCAGCAGCGCCACGTCGAGCACCCCTATCCGGGCACCTGCCGCCATGGCCTGCACGGGCGCAGCGCGCGCGCCTGGCGCTTCAACACCACAGATTTTTGGCCAAAACAGCCTCTAAGCCTTATGGATCAAGCGCAAGCAGCTATCCATAACGAAGCGCCGCAGGTGCTGCACTGGCACGACCGGCGCCTGGGCGCGCAGCAGCAGGACGTGGTGGCCAGCGTGGGCGACTTCGTGCTGCGCCGTGCCGACGGCCTGTGGGCCTACCAGCTGGCCGTGGTGGTGGACGACGCCGCGCAGGGCATCACCCACATCGTGCGCGGCGAGGACCTGGCCGACAACACACCGCGCCAGATCCTGCTGCAGCGCGCCCTGGGCGCGCCCACGCCGCAGTACCTGCACACGCCGCTGGTGCGCGCGGCAGACGGCGAAAAACTCTCCAAGCAGCATGGTGCGCCGCCGCTGGACCTGCAGCAGCCGCTGCAGGCGCTGGCGGCCGCGGCGGCCGTGCTGCAACTGCCCGCAGTGGCGCATCCCGACAACACCACGGTGCCCCAAGCGCTGGCGCAGTGGTGCAAGGCCTGGGCCGGTCTCTACAATCTCGCACCGTGACAGAACTTCCCTCCCCCTCCGCCCCGACGGGCACGCCCCCCGACCCCGACGCCGCTGCGCGCGCTACCCCTGTGGCGCCCGCGCCCAGCGAAGGCGTGGCCCCGGCCGGCGTGGCCCACCCCAAGACCATCAAGAGCTTCGTGCGCCGCGCCGGCCGCACCACGACCGGCCAGGCCAAAGCCTTCGAAGACCTGGGGCCGCGCTTCATCCTGCCCTACCGCGCCCAGCCGCTCGACGCCAGCGCCGCCTTTGGCCGCTCCGCGCCACTGATCCTGGAGATCGGCTTCGGCATGGGCGAGGCCACAGCCCACATTGCCCGCGTGCGCCCCGACGACAACTTCTTGTGCTGCGAAGTGCACGAACCCGGCGTGGGCGCACTGCTCAAGCGCCTGGGCGAGCAGGGCCAGACCAACGTCCGCATCGTGCAGCACGACGCAGTCGAGGTCATCGACCACATGCTCGCGCCCGCCAGCCTGGACGGCGTGCACATCTTCTTTCCCGACCCCTGGCACAAGAAAAAGCACAACAAGCGCCGCCTGATCCAGCCGCCGCTGGTGGCCAAGCTGGCCGCGCGCCTTAAGCCCGGCGGCTACCTGCACTGCGCCACCGACTGGCAGCCCTATGCCCAGCAGATGCTGCAGGTGCTGTCGCAAGAGCCGCTGCTGGCCAACAGCGCAGAAGGCTACGCATCGCAGCCCGGCTACCGGCCGCTTACCAAGTTCGAGAACCGCGGCCTGCGCCTGGGCCACGGCGTCTGGGACCTGGTGTTCATACGCAGCCGCTGAGCGCAGCCCCCCCTGCCCGCCCCGCCATGACGCACCTCCTGCAGAACCTGGTCGAGATGACGGGACACCGCGACCATCTGCGGCTCGAAGCGTCGGTGATGGCCACGCTGCACAAGCTCACCAGCGTCGTCGAGGTGCGTGCGCTGGAAGTCTTCCAACGGGAGGGTGAAGCCTGCCTGCGCCCGCGCAGCTGGATGGAAAACGGCCAGTGGGTGTCTACCGAAGCCGAGGCGCAGGCCGATGCACGGCGCCAGCCGCTCACGCACTTCCCGGCACTCCAGGCCTGCTTCGAGGCGCGCACAGAGCATGCGCGCTCGGCGCCCCAGAAGGGGCGCTATGTGGTCTGGCTGCCGGTGTGGGTGCACGACCAGGTCACCAGCTGCCTGGAGGTGAGCCAGTCGCGGCCGATTTCGGCCCACCGGCTCGATGTGCTGATGGGCATCTTCAACGTCTACAAGAATTACCAGAGCCTGCTGGACTACAGCGAACGCGATGCGCTGACCGGCCTGTTCAACCGCAAGACCTTCGACGAGCAGTTTGCGCGCCACGCCTCGTGCGGGGATGAGCGCGCTCGCGCGCCCCAGTCCGCCCCCGGTGCGCCCGCAGCACTGCCCGAGGGCGGCGGAAACCGCGAGCCGCTGCGGCAATGGCTCGCCGTGATCGACATCGACCATTTCAAGCAGGTCAACGACCGCTTCGGCCACCTCTATGGCGATGAAGTGCTGATCCTCATGGCCAACCTCCTGCGCAGCTCATTTCGCAGCCACGACCGCATCTTCCGCTTTGGTGGCGAAGAGTTTGTGGTGCTGCTGCGCGCCACCACGCTGGAGACGGCGCACAAGGTGTTCAACCGCTTCCGCCAGACGGTCCAGGACCACCACTTCCCGCAGGTGGGCCAGATCACGGTGAGCGTGGGCTTCACCGCGAGCGCGTCGGGCTCTCCGGTCGAAATTCTGGGCCAGGCCGACCAGGCGCTGTACTTTTCCAAGGAAAATGGCCGCAACCAGGTGCGTTTCTATGACGACCTCGTGGCCAGCGGGCACCTGCAGTCGCGCATCAGCCACGAAGACATGGAACTGTTCTGATCTTCCGCCTGTGCTGCGGGCACAAAAAAAGCACCCGGCCCACACCGGGCGCTTCAACCACAGCGGGGCGCGAGCGCCCCGCTCCTTTCAAAGGCGCTCTGCGACCCAGCTGGCCACCGACGCCAGCGCCGCCGGCACGCCCGCCGGATGCGTGCCGCCCGCCATCGCCATGTCGGGCTTGCCGCCGCCCTTGCCGCCGACCTGTTGCGCGACAAAGTTGACCAACTCGCCGGCCTTGACCTTGCCCACCACATCCGGCGTCACACCCGCGGCGATCTGCACCTTGTCGCCATCGACGGCGACGAGCACGATGGCGGCGCTCTTGAGCTTGTCCTTGAGCTTGTCCATGGTGTCGCGCAGCGTCTTGGCGTCCGCGCCTTCGAGCCGCGCGGCCAGCACCTTCAGGCCCTTGACATCGACCGCCTGCAGCAGCAGCTCGTCGCCCTGCGAGGACGCCAGCTTGCCCTTGAGCGCAGCCACTTCCTTCTCCAGCGACCGGACCTGCTCCAGCACCTGGCCAACGCGGTTCTGCAACTCCAGCGGATGGGCTTTGAGGCTGCCCGCGGCCGACTGCACGGTGGCTTCGAGCGACTGCAGGTAAGCCAGCGCGTTTTCGCCCGTGACGGCTTCGATGCGGCGCACGCCCGAGGCCACGCCGCTCTCCGCCACGATCTTGAACAGACCGATGTCACCGGTGCGGCCGACGTGGGTGCCACCGCACAGCTCCTTGCTGGAGCCAATGCTGAGCACGCGCACGGTCTCGCCGTACTTTTCGCCAAACAGCATCATGGCGCCGGTCTTCTGCGCCGATTCCATGTCCATCTCGCTGGCATCGGTGGCCTGGTTGGCGAGGATTTCGGCGTTGACGCGCGCTTCGATCTCGCGGATCTGCGCGTCCGTCACAGGCGCGTTGTGCGCAAAGTCAAAGCGCGTGCGCTCGGCGTTGACCAGGCTGCCCTTCTGCTGCACATGGCCGCCGAGCACTTCGCGCAGCGCCTTGTGCATCAGGTGCGTGGCGCTGTGATTGCGCACGGTGGCGGCGCGCAGCGCGGTGTCGACGCGCGCGCTGACGTGGTCGCCGACGTTCAGCGTGCCCTGCTCCAGCGTGCCATGGTGGCCGAACACATCGGCCTTGATCTTGAGCGTGTCGCCGACGGCAAAGCGGGCCGAGCCGCTGACCAGCTCGCCCTGGTCGCCGACCTGGCCGCCGCTCTCGGCGTAGAACGGGGTGCTGTCGAGAACCACCACGCCGTTTTGACCGGCTTTGAGTGCTGCAACGCTGATGCCATCTGCGTAGAGTGCTACGATTTTTGAAGCATCCTGCTCCAGTTGCGCATAGCCGACGAAGGCATTGCCACTGCCGGCGTATTCGAGCGCCCGGTCCATCTTGAACTTGCCGGCGGCGCGCGCCTGGGTTTTCTGCTTTTCCATGGCCACGGCAAACCCGGCCTCGTCCACGCGCAGCCCGCGCTCGCGGCAGACGTCGGCCGAGAGATCGAGCGGGAAGCCGTAGGTGTCGTGCAGCTTGAAGGCCACGTCGCCCGGCAGCACCTGCACACCGTCGGCCAGCGCCGCGTCCAGGATCTGCATGCCGACTTCGAGCGTCTCGAAAAAGCGCTCTTCCTCGGCCTTGAGCACAGCCGTGATGTGCGCCTCCTGCGCGCGCAGCTTGGGGTAGGCGTCGCCCATCAACCGGGCCAGCTCGGCCACCAGCTTGTGAAAGAAAGGCGTCTTCTTGCCCAGCAGGTAGCCGTGGCGGATCGCGCGGCGGATGATGCGACGCAGCACGTAGCCGCGGCCTTCGTTGGACGGGTTGACGCCGTCGGCCACCAGGAAGGCGGTCGCGCGGATGTGGTCGGCAATCACGCGCAGGCTCTTGTGGTCCAGATCCTGCACGCCGGTCTCTCGGGCGGCGGCCTGGATCAGGGCGGCGAAGATGTCGATCTCGTAGTTGCTGTGCACGTGCTGCAGGATGGCGGCCAGGCGCTCCAGACCCATGCCGGTGTCCACGCAAGGTGCGGGCAGCGGCGTGACCGAGCCGTCCTCGGCCATGTTGAACTGCATGAACACGTTGTTCCAGATCTCGATGAAGCGGTCGCCGTCTTCATCGGGGCTGCCTGGCGGGCCGCCGGGGATGTGGTCGCCATGGTCGTAGAAGATCTCGCTGCACGGGCCGCAGGGGCCGGTGTCGGCCATCATCCAGAAGTTGTCGGACTTGTAGCGACCTCCCTTGTTGTCGCCGATGCGGATCACGCGCTCGGGCGGCAGGCCGATTTCTTTCGTCCAGATGTCGTAGGCCTCATCGTCCTCTTCATAGACCGTGGCCAACAGGCGGTCGGCCGGCAGCTTATAGACCTCGGTCAGCAGCTCCCAGGCCCATTTGAGCGACTCGCGCTTGAAGTAGTCGCCAAAGCTCCAGTTGCCCAGCATCTCGAAGAAGGTGTGGTGGCGCGCCGTGTAGCCCACATTTTCCAGGTCGTTGTGCTTGCCGCCGGCGCGCAGGCAGGCTTGTACCGAAGCTGCGCGCACGTAGGGGCGCCTGTCGGTGCCCAGGAACACATCCTTGAACTGCACCATGCCCGAGTTGGTGAACATCAGCGTCGGGTCGTTGCCCGGCACCAGCGAGCTCGACGGCACCACGGTGTGGCCCTTGGAGGCAAAGAAGTGCAGAAAGGTCTTGCGGATGTCGGCAACGGTGAATGTGGGAGTCATGGGCTTTTTCTTCACGAAACGAAAATGCTGCGGCAGGCCTGCGCTGCAAACGCAGGCGAACCGCAGATTTTAGGGGGTTTCACGCACCACGCCCGCCCCCAGCTCGCCCTGAAGCGCAGCATCAAGAGGACCGCGACGCCATTTTCATTTTCATGACGCGGCCATCAACGGGATGGTGGACGATCTTGACGCGGTTGCCGTCCTTGTCCCAGCCACGCATTTGGTAGCAGCTTCCCTGCGTGATGCCGAAGCTCTCGATCGTGTAGCCGGCAGCGACCAGCTTGCCCAGCATCTGATCCTGTGTGAGCGGCGTGTCTTTCGGCGTAACCGTGCAGGGGGTTGCGGCAAAGGCGGATGTGCCCAGCAGCAATGCGGCGGCTGCGGTGCAAAGGGTACGTGTGTTCATGGTGGACTCCAGTGTGCATGCCGGTTTGGCATGGGGTCCATTCTGGAAAGCCTCTCTGAAGATGTGCTGAACACCCCCAGCACCCTTGGCAGCCCACAGAGAGGGCCCCTGGACAGGCCCGCATTCCCCGCTTCGGCGCAAGGGCCTGTGCGGCCAGGCGCCGTGCCTGGTGCTACGCTGCACCTGTCACCCCCCTGCGAGACAACCATGGACATGAAGACCTCTCCCCTTGCTCAGCTGAGCGACCCCAGCCTGCTCCAGACCGACGCGCTCATCAACGGCCAGTGGCTGTCCGGCAGCAGCCGCTTTGCCGTGCACGACCCGGCCACCGGCCGGCACCTGGCCGACGTGGCCAACCTGGGCGCGCCAGAGGCCGAGGCCGCCATCGCCGCCGCCAATGCCGCCTGGCCCGCCTGGCGTGCCAAGACGGCCAAGGAGCGCAGCGGCATCCTGCGCCAGTGGTTTGACCTGCTGATGGCGAACCAGGACGACCTGGGCCGCATCATGACCGCCGAGCAGGGCAAGCCCCTGGCCGAAGCCAAGGGCGAAGTGGCCTACGGTGCGAGCTTCGTCGAGTGGTTTGCCGAAGAGGCCAAGCGCGTCAACGGCGAGACCCTGCCGCAGTTCGACAACAACCGCCGCCTGATGGTGCTGAAAGCGCCGATCGGCGTGTGCGCGGCCATCACGCCGTGGAACTTCCCGCTGGCCATGATCACGCGCAAGGTGGCGCCCGCGCTGGCCGCCGGCTGCCCCGTCGTCATCAAGCCGGCCGAACTCACGCCGCTCACGGCCCTGGCCGCCGCCGAGCTGGCCGTGCGCGCGGGCATCCCGGCCGGCGTGCTCAACATGCTCAGCGCCGACGCGGCCCACTCGATCGCCATCGGCAAGGTGCTGTGCGCCAGCGACGTGGTGCGCCACATCAGCTTCACGGGCAGCACCGAAGTCGGCCGCATCCTGATGGCCCAGTCGGCGCCCACGGTCAAGAAAATGAGCCTGGAACTCGGCGGCAACGCACCCTTCATCGTGTTCGACGATGCCGACATCGACTCCGCCGTCGAAGGCGCCTTTGCCAGCAAGTACCGCAATGCGGGCCAGACCTGCGTGTGCACCAACCGCTTCTACGTGCAGGAAGGCGTCTACGACCAATTCATCGCCAAGTTCGCGGCCAAGGTCAAGACCGCCAAAGTCGGCAACGGCTTTGACGAAGGCGTGAACCAGGGCCCGCTGATCGAGGAAGCGGCGCTCGAGAAGGTGCAGCGCCACCTGGATGACGCCGTGGCCAGGGGCGGCCGCGTGGTGGCGGGCGGCAAGCGCCTGTCCACGCTGGGCAGCGGCCAGTTCTTCGAGCCCACGGTGCTGGCGCACGCCACGCCCGACATGCTGTGCGCGCGCGAGGAAACCTTCGGCCCGTTCGCTCCCGTGTTCCAGTTCAAGACCGAGCAGGAGGCCATTGATGCGGCAAACGCCACCGAGTTCGGCCTGGCGAGCTACTTCTACAGCCGCGACGTGGGCCGCATCTTCCGCGTGGCCGAAGCGCTCGAATACGGCATGGTGGGCATCAATGTCGGCATCCTGGCGACCGAGCATGTGCCGTTCGGCGGCGTCAAGCAGTCGGGCCTCGGGCGCGAAGGCTCGCACCACGGCATGGAAGACTATGTCGAGATCAAGTACCTGTGCCTGGGCGACATCCAGAAATAGACTGAACCGCTCTGCTTTTGATAGCTTTCAGCGCTTTATTCATAAGCCCTGGAGTAAAAAAACACTTCGCATTTCGCGCATCCCGCCGGCCAGTCCGCGGCGGCAGGGTGCGCAAAAGACGCACCCTTGGGCAAACCCTGGGCCGACGGGCTTCACTCCGGCGGGCGCAGGGTGCCTATAATCCGCAGCTTCGCGGGTGTCGTTCAATGGCAGGACTCTTGCTTCCCAAGCAAATAACGTGGGTTCGATTCCCATCACCCGCTCCAGTTTTTGCGCTGCGTGCCCCGACCGGGGCCACTGGCTGCGGCCCCTCCCGCAGCCGCAGACCGCAGCCCTCTGAAGTGGCCCAGGCCCCGGTGTTCCAACGCCCGCGGCACCAGGCGCACGCACTCTGACAGAATCGACCGCTTGCCACCGCGTCCGATCCACCTGATCTTTGAATGCGCATGACTTCTTCCTCTTCGTCTCTTGTGGCAGACCCAAGCTGGCGCGACCGCAATACTTTTCCCTACCGCCTCCTGGTCTGGTTCATGCTGGCAGCGATGGCCACCGTGCTGATCGCGCTGGTGTCGTACCGTGCTTCCGAAGAGCGCACGCGCTCGGTGCACCAGATGAACCGCTCGGTCAAGGCGATCGACCTGACCCAGCTGGTGCTGCTGTCGCTGCGTGATGCGGAAACGGCCCAGCGCGGCTATTTGCTCACCAACGACATGCGCTACCTGCAGCCCTACCTGGCGACCAAGGAAGGGTTGGCGCAGACCTTCAAGGGTCTGGATGCCCTCGAATGGTCGGAAGCGCAGAAAACGCAGTTGCAGCAGTTGCATGCACTGGCGCAGCAGAAGATGGACGAGCTGGCTGAAACGATCGCCCTGCAACGCGACGGAAAGCGTGACGCGGCAATGGCCGTGCTCGCCACGGATGTGGGCCGCCTGACCATGAACAGCATCCGCACCCTGGTGCGCGAGATGCTCGTCGCCGAGCGCGAGGAATGGGAAAAGCGCCGTCTGCTCTGGGAGGATGCGTCGCGATTTTCCACCGCAGCGACGTGGCTGGGGGCCGCGGTGCTGCTGATGCTGATCCTGATATCGGCAGTGATCAATGCGCGCGACCACCGGCTGAAAATGCAGCAAAGCTGGATCAAGTCCGGCCTGATGGGCTTGAGCGCACGTCTGCAGGGCGACCTGCGGCTGAACGATCTGGGCCAGCATGCGCTGGATTACCTGGCGCGTTTCATGGATGCCAAGGTGGGCGCGGCCTACGCGGCCGACGGTGCACTGGCGCTGCAGCGCTTTGGCCGCTACGCGATCGCCGAAGCGGACGCGCCGGCCCATATCGCCCCCGGCCAGGGCCTGGCGGGCCAGGTGGCGCAGTCGCGCACCTTGTTGCACCTGCACGATGTCCCGCCGGGCTACCTCACGGTCTCATCGAGCACCGGACGCGGCACACCGGCCGAGTTGACGGTCGTGCCCGCCGTGCAGCGCGACCAGCTGCACGCCGTGCTGGAGATGGGATTTTTTCGCAAACTCGACGCCACCGATCTGGAGTTCCTGGTGCGTGCCGCCGAACTGCTGGCCACGACCATCCGCTCGGCCACCGACCGCTCGCAGCTGGAGGAATTGCTCGAAGAGACGCAACGCCAGTCGGAAGAACTGCAGGCGCAGCAAGAAGAATTGCGCGTCAGCAATGAAGAGCTGGAGCAGCAAAGCCGCATCCTGCAAGACTCGCAGGCGCAGATGGAAACCCAGCAAAACGAACTGGAGCAAAGCAACCATTTCCTGGAAAAGCAGACGCGCCAGCTCGAGCGCCAGACCTCCGAACTGCTGCGGGCCCAGGAGGCCTTGTCCGAAAAGGCGCGCGACCTGGAAGCGGCCAGCCAATACAAGAGCGAGTTTTTGGCCAACATGAGCCACGAGCTGCGCACACCGCTCAATTCGAGCCTGATCCTGGCCAAGCTGCTGGCAGACAACAAGACCGGCAACCTGACGGACAGCCAGGTGAAGTACGCCCAAACCATTTCGGCGGCCGGGAACGACCTGCTGCGGCTGATCAACGACATTCTGGATTTGGCCAAGATCGAGGCGGGGCAGGCGACGGTCACGCCCGAACCGGTGGCGCTGGCGCGCACGGTGCAGGCACTGGTCGAGCCGATGGTGCCCCTGGCAGAAGAAAAGCACCTGGCGTTGCGCTGGACCGTGACGCCAGGCGTGCCCGAGCGCATCGACACCGATCCGCAGCGCCTGGGCCAGGTGATCAAGAACCTGCTCTCCAACGCCATCAAGTTCACCAGCCACGGCGAAATCACCGTGCGGGTCAGCGCGCCGACAGATGCCAGCGTCTCGTTTGCGGTCAGCGACACCGGCATCGGCATCCCTGCGCACCAGCAGCAGCTTATCTTCGATGCCTTCCGCCAGGCCGATGGCAGCACCCACCGCAAATACGGCGGCACCGGGCTGGGCCTGTCGATTTCCCGGAACCTCGCGCACCTGCTCGGCGGCCACCTCACGGTGCACAGCGTGCCGGGTGAAGGCAGTGTCTTCACCCTGACCCTTCCCACGACGCTGGTGGTGGCCGACCACGCGGAGGCGATGGCAGAGGCCCCTTCGCCCGCAACCGCGCCCCCCGCGTCGGGCGCGCAGCCTCCCGTGCCGGCGCAACGCGCGGCGGCCTTGCCAGCCTCGGCGCCGCCTGCGCTGGCGCCCTCCCCTGTGCCCGCGCCTGCCGCCGGCAGCGGGGCCCTCGACGACCGGGAGCACAGAGACCCGCGTGCCCGCACCATCCTGGTGGTGGAGGACGACGTGCGGTTTGCCCGCATCCTGCATGAGCTGGCGCACGAGATGGGTTTTCAGTGCCTGATGGCCGCCAGCGGCAGCGACGGCCTGGCCGCGGCCCTGCAGTACCTGCCCGACGCTGTGGTACTGGACGTGAACCTGCCGGATTTTTCGGGCCTCGGCGTACTCGACCAACTCAAGCGCAACCCGCTCACGCGCCATATCCCGGTGCACATGGTGTCCGTCGCCGACTATGCCCAAGAGGCCATGGGACGCGGCGCCGTCGGCTACGCGCTCAAGCCGGTCAAGCGCGAGGAACTGGTGCATGCATTCCAGCGCCTGGAGGCCAAGTTCACGCAGGTGCTGCGCCGCGTTTTGGTGGTGGAAGATGACGAAAACCAGCGCGAGAGCATGCGCGAGCTGCTCGGCAACGGGGAGGTGGAGATCGTGGGCGCAGAAAATGCGCAGCGTGCGCTGGAGCTGCTGCGCAGCACCACCTTCGACTGCATGGTGATGGACCTGAGCCTGCCCGACATGAGCGGCTACGAGCTGCTCGAACAGATGGCCGAGCAGGAAGACGTCGCCTTCCCTCCGGTGATCGTCTACACCGGGCGTTCGCTCTCGCACGGGCAAGAGCAGCAGCTCAGGCGCTTCTCCAAATCCATCATCATCAAGGACGCGCGCTCGCCCGAGCGCCTGCTCGACGAGGTCACGCTGTTCCTGCACCAGGTCGAGTCGACGCTGCCGGCCGACCACCGGCGCATGCTGCAGGTGGCGCGCGACCGCGACGCATCGCTCGAAGGGCGCACGGTTCTGGTGGTGGAGGACGATGTGCGCAATGTCTTCGCGCTCTCGAGCGTGCTCGAACCGACCGGCATTCGGGTGGAGATCGCACGCAATGGCCTCGAGGCGCTGGCCGCGCTGGAGCGCTCGCAGGCGCCGCAGGGCACGCCGGTCGATCTGGTGCTGATGGACATCATGATGCCCGAGATGGATGGCTTTACCGCCATGCGCGAAATCCGCAAAAATGCGCAGTGGCGCAAGCTGCCGATCATTGCGCTGACCGCCAAGGCCATGAAAGACGACCAGGAAAAATGCCTCGCGGCAGGCGCCAACGACTACATCGCCAAGCCCCTGGACGTGGAAAAGCTGCTGTCTCTGGTGCGGGTGTGGATGCCCAAATAGCAGGAAGAGCGCATTGCCGCACCGCAAAACGACCACCCTCGACATCGAGCAGCGCCTGCTGATCGATGCGATCTACTACAAGTACCATTTCGACTTTCGCGGCTACGCACAGGCCTCGCTCAAGCGGCGCCTGCAGGCCGCCTTGGTCCATTTCGGCTGCAAGACCGTCTCACAATTGCAGGACAGCGTTTTACACGACCGCGAGACCTTTCCCGCGCTGCTCGAATACCTCACGGTCCAGGTGAGCGAGATGTTCCGCGACCCCGGCTATTTCCGCGCCTTGCGCGAGCAGGTGGTGCCGCTGTTGCGCACCTACCCTTCGCTCAAGGTCTGGGTGGCCGGCTGCAGTGCGGGCGAAGAGGTCTATTCCCTGGCCATCCTGCTGCGCGAAGAAGGCCTGTTGGAGCGCTCCCTCATCTACGCGACCGACATCAACCCCGCGGCCCTCAAGAAGGCCGAAGCCGGCGTCTATGACATTGCGCGCATTCCGGCCTGCGCCGAAAACCATGTGCGCTCGGGCGCGCGCTCCTCGCTGTCCGACCATTACAGCGCCGCCTACGGCCGGGTCGTGTTCGACAAGTCCCTGCGCCGGCACATGGTCTTTTCAGACCACAGCCTGGCCACCGACAGCGTCTTTTCAGAAGTGCACTTGGTGTCGTGCCGCAATGTGTTGATCTACTTTGACCGCGACTTGCAAGACCGTGCCCTGGGGCTCTTCAAGGACGCGCTGTGCCGCAAGGGATTTCTGGGGCTGGGCTCCAAGGAGTCGCTGCTTTTTTCATCGCATGCAGCTGCGTTCGACAACTTCGTGCCGAAAGACCGCATTTACCAAAAGAAGGCTGTGCTGTGATCCCCCGATTGCCATCTGATTCTGCGTTCAAGGCCATTGTCATCGGTGGCTCCGCAGGCAGTGTCGAGGCGCTGGGCATCTTGCTGCCCGCACTGCCGGCGACATTGCGCGCATCCCTGCTGGTCGTTCTGCACCTGCCGCGCGAGCGTCCCAGCCTGCTGTGCACCATTTTTCAAGGGCGCTGCGCCTTGCCGCTGCGCGAGGCTCAGGACAAAGAGCCCATTGCGCCCGGAACGCTGTACTTTGCACCGCCGGACTACCATTTGCTGGTGGACACCGGGCCAGCCCTGGCCTTGTCGGTCGATGCGCCTGTGCACTATTCGCGCCCTTCGATCGATGTGCTGTTCGAGTCGGCTGCCGACATCTATGCGCGACAGCTCATCGGCATCGTGCTCTCGGGCGCCAACGAGGACGGCGCGCGCGGCCTTGCTGCAGTGCACGGCGGCGGCGGACTGGCCCTGGTGCAAGCCCCTGCCAGCGCGCCCATGCGCACCATGCCCGAGGCCGCGCTGCAACGCACCGCGGCGAGCCAGGCCTTGGAGCCGCAAGCCATTGCGGCGCTGTTGACGTCTTTGCATCTGGAGGGAAGCCTGTGACATACCGCAGCGCGGAACCGGCAGCACCCCCGTCTCCGCGGGTCAAATGCCTGCTGGTCGATGACACCGAAGAAAACCTCACGGCGCTCGAAGCCGTGCTGCAACGCAGCGACATCGAGATCCTCAAGGCCAGCTGCGGCTCCGAAGCCCTGGAACTGCTGCTGCAGCACAACGACGTGGCACTGGCCCTGCTCGATGTGCAAATGCCCGAGATGAATGGCTTCGAGCTGGCAGAACTGATCCGCGGCAGCGAACGCACGCGCCACGTGCCGTTGATCTTCATGACGGCCGGATCGCGCGACCAGAACTGGCAGTTCAAGGGCTACGAAACCGGCGCCGTGGACTTCCTCTACAAACCGATCGACACGCATGCGCTGGTCAACAAGGCCAACATTTTTTTCGAACTGCACCGGCAAAAACGCGCACTGGCCCACGAACTGCAGGAACGCACCGAAAGCCTGCGCCTCAACGAGATGTACATGGCCGTGCTCAGCCATGACCTGCGCAATCCGTTGACGGCCATTTTGACGGGCGCCATGGCCCTGCAACGCCCGCTGGCCGACCCGGATAAGCTGCTCGCCCTGGCCCAGCAGATACAGAGCAGTGGCCGGCGCATGGGCCAGATGATCGAAGACCTGCTGGACGTGGCACGCGTTCGCCAGGCCGGCAGCATGCCGCTCAAGCGGGGCCCGGCGTCGCTCGACACCCTCGTGGGCCGCGCAGCCCAGGAACTGCGCGAGGGCGGCACCGGCCGCCGCATCGAAGTGGCTGCGCGCGGTGACCTCGCCGGTGTATGGGACAGCGAGCGCATGCTGCAGGTGGCTTCGAACCTCATCGGCAACGCGCTGCAGCATGGTGTCACCGGCACTGCGGTGCAGGTCACGGCAGACGGCACCGCAGCACACCGCGTGGTGTTGACCGTGGACAACGAAGGCGCCATTGCCGAGAGCCTGATGGCGCATTTGTTCAACCCGTTTCGCGAGCGCATCCACCAGCCCGGTCGCCACCAAGGCCTGGGCCTGGGGCTGTACATCGCCCAGCAGATCGTGCTGGCGCACGGCGGGACCATCGAGGCGTCCTCCGGTGACGCACGCACAACGTTCCGGGTGCAATTGCCACGGATAGCGTGCGAATCAGACGGCAGGGGTGGTTTTTAGGGTAGCGCCGATCTCGGCAAGCAAGGCGTCCAGGTCTTCCAGTTCGAAGGGTTTGACCAAGGCCCGCACGCGCGGCCCCAGAGACGAAAGCGCAGCGCCGAATTGGTAACCCGAGCACAGCACCACCCAGCGGGTCGGGTCTTTGGCCAGCACCTTGCGTGCCAGGTCCGTGCCAGACATGCCCGGCAAACTCACATCGGTGACCAAGACATCGAACGTTTCTTGGGTTTCCAGCTCCAGGGCAGCCTCTGCGGTCGCGCACTTGGTGATGAAGCGCCCTTCCAGCTCCATCAGCATGCCGATGGTCTCTCTGAGTTCCTCGTTGTCTTCGACGTACAGGATGCGCAAGGGAACCTTTCTCAGATGCGTTGAACAGGCCAACCGGGAGCCGCATGGATGCGCAGCAACCCTCTGGCGGCAGAGCCGGCATCTTCGTTCAAAACCCGATGCGGCCTTGTAGGACAAATGGCCGGGCACTGC
>NZ_MWOM01000015.1:0-1398 GCF_012931925.1 Acidovorax sp. SRB_24 | reverse complement strand
GCCTGGCCCGTGAGCGGGTCGGTGAATTCCAGTGTTTTCGCCAACAGCTGCAGCGGGCGCGAAAAATCGCCTGCCGGAGGATCGTTGACCACGGGATAGAACGCATCGTGGCGCAGCGGCAAGCCCAGCGCCGCCATGTGCACCCGCAGCTGGTGGCGCTTGCCCGTCACAGGCGAGAGCCGGTAGCGGGCCCACGCGCCCGCCACCTCCAGCACCTGCATGCGTGTCAGGGTATTGGGCTCGCCGCGGACCTCCTGCATGCGAAAAAATTCGGCCCCCTCTTGCATGCAGCTGCGGTGCTCGCGCGGAAAATCGACATCGCCACGCCAAGGCGCTACCGCTTCGTAGTGCTTGGTCATCAAACGGTCGCGAAACAGGCTGTGGTAGGTGCCGCGCGTGCTGCGCTGCACCGAGAACAGCACCAGCCCGGCGGTGTCGCGGTCAATGCGATGCAGGGGCACCAGCGCGGGCAAACCCAGGCGCTGCTTGAGCCGCACCAGCAGCGTCTGGTGCAGGTAGGGGCCGGACGGGGTGACCGGCATGAAATGCGGTTTGTCGGCCACCAGCAGGTGATCGTCCTGGTAGACGATGGTTTCGTCAAACGGCAGCGGCGGCTCGGCAGGCAGGCTGCGGTAGTAGTACAGGCGCAGGCCGGGCTCGAAAGCCCGCTCGGGCGTCACCTGGGTGCCACGCTCGTCCACCACCTCGGCCGCGGCCATGCGCAGGCGCCACTGTTCGCGCCCGACGCGCGGCAAACGTTCGTCCAAAAAATCCAGCATGTTGCCGTGCCCGGTCGGCGGCAGGGCCACACAGCTGGCGGAGACGCCATCGCGCATGGGCAAAACAAAGGGGTGGCTCGGGTTGTGCATTGACCTTGATTCTAGAAGCCCGGCCTTTCCGGGCGCAGACGGCTGGAGGTTCGCTGCTGCGGTAGCACCCGTGCTGCGCCAGGCATCGATACCCGCCCCGTGCCAGCGCGTTGTGCATGTTGTAGGACAAGCGCGCCAATGCGGCCCGGCCGCCGCAGCAGGCCTTCTGCCGCCGTGCGTCACGGGCTAGCATGGCCGCCATCAGCTTTTGTGCCCTCCTCTCCCTGCCCATGCCCCACGCCACCCCGACACCTGCTCCGCCCCCGAGCGCCCCTGCTGCTTCCGCGCGGCCGCCCCACCGTGCCCTCCGCTGGGTGCTGGGCACCGTGGCTGCCGTGCTGGTGCTCCTGGCCGTGGTGCTGGTCGTGCTGTCGCAATGGGACTGGAACCGTGCGCGCCCCTGGATCAACGCCAAAGTCAGCGACACCACCGGCCGCCACTTTGCCATCGAAGGCGACCTGACGGCCCAGTGGCAGTGGCCCCAGCCGCTCGAGCCCGGGTGGCAGCGCTGGATACCGGGCGTGACCGT
>NZ_MWOM01000022.1:29805-60152 GCF_012931925.1 Acidovorax sp. SRB_24 | reverse complement strand
GTCGCGCGCGGCGGCCCCGAGGCGGCGGCGCAGCGTCATGCGCCGGACGGGCCGGGCAGGGCGCGCAGCACGTCGGCGAGCGCGATGTCGGGCCGGTCCACGTCGTAGGCGCGCACCAGGCGGCCGCTGCGGTCGAGCAGGAACAGCGCGGCGTTGTGCGCATAGCCGCCGAGCCCGTCGGGCAGCACCACGGTGCCGAACAGGTCGAGCAGCGCCGGCAGGTCGCCGACCTCGCGCAGGCCCGCAAAGCGCCACAGCGCCGGGTCGGCACCGAGCCGGCGCGCGTGCTGCGCGAGCACCTCGGGCGTGTCGTTGGCGGGGTCGAAGCTCAGCGTGAGCAGGCGCACGCGGCCCTGCAGCTGGCGCGCCTGGATCTCGGCCTGCAGCCACGACTGGCCCGCCGCGCTGGTCAGGCACACGCTCTGGCAGCGCACGTAGACCAGGGTGACGAAGGTCACGGCGTCGGACGCGCGGCCGTAATCGGCCAGCGACAGCGGCTGGCCGCGCGCATCGACCAGGGCCAGGGCGGGCAGTGCGCGCGGCGTGCGCGCGATGTCGGCGCGGCGCACGCCGTCGGAGGTGACCGCCGCAAAGCCGTGCGTGACCGCCGCGAAACCGGCCAGCGCCAGCGCGGCGATGCACAGTGCGGCGAGCACGCTGCGCCCGCTGCCGGGGCGTTGGGGGGTGGTCGCGGAGGGCACGGGCGGCATGGAACTCTTAAAACAGGAGCAGTTTGCGCAGGCTCTGCGGTGCTTTCGCGTCTAAATCATGCGGAAACACTCTTCCCGCCTGCGCAGCGTGCTCACCTTTTTGGTGCACTGCGTGCCGCCTGGAGAGGCCGCGCCTCACGGCGCGGCGCCCAGGAACGTGAGCAGCTCGGCCGCGCCGTCCCAGGGCGCGGTGCGCTCGGCCGAGGCCTGGCGCGCGGCCTGCACCATGGCCGCGTCGACCGCGGCGCTGGCGTTGCCCCACTGGCTGCGGATGTGCGTCAGCAGCGCGGCGATCTCGGCATCGTTCATCTGCTCGCCAAAGGCCGGCATGGCGCCGCTGTAGGTGGTGCCCGAGACCTCGATGGCGCCGGTCATGCCGTGCAGCACGATCTGCAGCGGCGCCTCGGGCGCGCCCGTGACCCACGCGGCGCCGGCCAGCGGCGGAAACACGCCGGGCAGTCCCTGGCCGCTGGCCTGGTGGCAAGCCTGGCATTTGGCGACGAACAGCTGGCGCCCGTCGACCGACGCGCCGCTGTCCGCCGCCTGGGGCGCGAGCGCCACGGGCACGCGCTGGTCGCCCAGGCCCGCCATGCCGTCGGGGCGCGCGAGCACGATGTAGCCGATCGCCCAGACCACCAGCGCGAGCACCAGGGCCAGCACCACGCGCGGCACCGGGTTGTACTGCTCGTGCGGGTCGGCGTGTTCGCTCTTACGGGTTTGCGGGGGTTGCGTCATCGCGGGGTCCTGAAGGGGCATCGGAGGAATCGGGGGCGGCGGCGTCGCCGGGCAGCGCGCTGCCCTGGCGCGCGGCGGGCAGGCGCTCGGTGGCGGCCTCGGCCTGCGCCGGGGTCAGCACCGGGTAGAGGCGCTGCAGGCTTTGCAGGTAGGCCACGAGGTCGAGCGCTTCGGGGCGCGCGACGACGACGTCGGTGAAGCCCACGGTGCCGGGCGGCAGCGTGACCACGCGCTCGCCCGGCGCCACGGTCCGCTCGTTCTTGATCTCGAACAGGAAGCGGTAGGCCGGCATGTTGCTGCCGGGCACGTAGGCGCGCGGCTGGAACAGGTGGCCCAGGTGCCAGTCGGCGCTGGGCTGGCGCACGCCGATGTTGAACAGGTCGGGGCCGGTGCGCATCGTGCCCAGCAGCGGCGGCTGGTCGTAGTGGTAGTCGGCCGCGACCGAGGCGCGGCCCCAGCCGCGCTGCGCGTCGGCGATGCCCGCGCCCGTGGTGCTGGGCTGCTGCGTGTGGCAGGCGATGCAGCCGTTGGCGATGTAGACCGCGCGGCCGCGCAGCTCCTGGCTGGTGTAGGGCTTGAGCGCCGGGGGCGCGGGCTCGTCCTTGAGCTGCAGGAAGGGCACGACGATCATGGCCGCCGTGGCGAGCGAGAGCGTGACCATGGCCCCGCTGACGAGTTTGACTTCGTTTTCCATGGCGTCAGGCAGTGGTGGGGCGCAGCGCAGTGCGCTCCGCGTGGGTGAGCACGCCCGAGCGTGCGGTGATCAGCACGAAGTGCCAGGCGAAGACCAGGTGGCCCAGCGTCATCAGCGCGCCGCCGATCGAGCGGCCCTGCAGCCAGGGCAGCGTGACGGCCACCGAGTCCATGAAGGGGCGCGCCGGGTCGAGCAGGATCAGGCCCTGCAGGATGCCGCCGATGCTCAGCGTCACGATGTAGATCGCGAAGCCGGCCACCACCAGCCAGAAATGCAGGCTGATCAGCGCGGGCCGGGGCCAGCGCACGTCCAGGATGCGCGGCAGCGCGAAATACACGCCGCCGAAGACCACCATCGAGACGAAGCCGTACATGCCCAGGTGGGCGTGCGCCACCGTGAAGTGCGTGAAGTGCGTGACGGCGTTCACCGTGCGCAGCGCCTCCATCGAGCCCTGCAGCGAGGTGAGGGTGTACATCACCGCGCCGAAAGCGATAAAGCGCAGCACATGCGAGTGCCGGAGCGCGCTGAAGTGGCCCTTGAGCGTGAGGTGCTGGTTCAGCGAGAACGCGACCACCGGGATGATCATCATCACGCTCTGCACGATGGACAGCGTGATCAGCCACTCAGGGATAGGCCCGCCGATCAGGTGGTGCGCGCCGACCTGGCCGTAGAAGAAGGCCAGCGTCCAGAAGCCCAGCAGCGACAGGTTGTACGAGCGCACCGGCCGGCCGATCACCTTGGGCAAGAAGTAGTAGACGCAGCCGATCGACAGCGGCGTGTAGAACAGGCCCAGCACGTTGTGGCCGTACCACCAGTTCATCGTCGCCTGCTCGACGCCGAAGTGCAGGCCCGGAATCTTGGCCACGATGTAGAGCGTCGGAAACCAGAACAGCGCCGCGCCCATGTACCAGACCGACACGTAGAGGTGGTGCACCTGGCGGCGCTGCAGCATCAGCGCCATCGGCAGGCCGATCAGCATGCCGCCGACGGCGAACAGGCCGCCGATCTGCCACGGGATTTCGAGCCATTCCATGCCGGCGCTGAAGCCGACCGCGATCGCGCCCAGGCCGGCCACCAGGCCGGCGTTCCAGACCAGCGTGCCGACGATGGCCAGGCGGCCGCCCAGCAACGGCGTCTTGAGCAGGCGCGGCAGCATCCAGATCGACAGGCCCAGCAGGCCCATCGGCGCCCAGCCGTAGGCCACGGCGTTGAGGTGCAGCGTGCGCAGCCGGCCCAGCGACAGCCAGGCCTGGTCGGTCAGCAGGTCGGGCCAGTGCAGCTTGAGCGAACTCAGCAGCCCGGCGGCGGAGCCGGCGAGCAGCCACACCACGGCGCAGGCGATGAGCACAAAGGCCGGGAAGGCGCTGGAGCGGTCGGCGGCCTCGCGCGCGTCCAGGTCGGCGGGCGCGACGGCCAGGCCCGGCTGCGCATGGGGCGCGGCCATCTGCTGCAGCTCGTGCTGCTGCGCGGCGCTGGCGGCGGGCTCTTCGGGCCGGCCCACCTCGCCAGGCGAGAAGATGGTGCGCGCGCCCGAGGATTCGGCATCGAACAGCCCTTTGCGCAGCGACCAGATGAACGCGAACAGGCCCGCGATCGACAGGATGAAAGTAGCCAACAACAGGCCGGTGGGGTTCATGGGCTTCCTCGACGCAGACGCCCGCAGGCCGGCGGGGCTGCGGCGCGTGGATCAGACAAAGGCCATCGTAGGAACAATGGAGCAGATTGATAAGCACCAGTTAAAGACAAAAAAACCGGATCAGTTTTTCGTGTTTTGGCGATTCCTGACAATTCCCCTAGACTGATCACGGGCTATGTGCCACCGATGCACATCGCAGAATTTTTCTCAACCGGCAAAAAAGCACATCAGCGGGTGCCGGCCCCGTTCCCAAGGAGTTTGGATGAAGCGCTACGAGGCCTTGGCCGAAGACATGACGGAGTCGATCCGCACCGGCGTGCTGCAGCCCGGCGACCGCCTGCCCTCGGTGCGCCACACGAGCGCAAGCCGGGGCATCAGCCCCTCGACCGTGTTCCAGGCCTACTACCTGCTCGAGGCGCGCGGGCTGATCCGGGCGCGCGAGCGCTCGGGCTACTACGTCTCGGCGGGTGTGCGCCGCGTGCCGCCCGAGCCCGAGCTCGCATCGCAGCCGGCCGACGGCTCGGCCGCGGTCGATGTCAGCGAGCGCGTGTTCGACATCCTCGAAGCGAGCATGTCGCGCGACGTCGTGCCGTTCGGCTCGGCGTTTCCGAGCCCCCTGCTGTTTCCGATGGCGCGGCTGGGCCAGGTGATGGCGTCGAGCGTGCAGACGCTGGACCCGTGGACCACCGTGGACGACCTCACGCCCGGCAACGCAGCGCTGCGCCGCCAGATTGCGCTGCGCTACCTGGCCTACGGCGTGCATGTGCACACCGACGAGATCGTCATCACCAACGGCGCGCTGGAAGCGCTGAACCTGTGCCTGGCCGCCGTCACGCGACCGGGCGACTCGGTCATCGTCGAATCGCCCACCTTCTACGGTGCGCTGCAGGCGCTCGAACGCATGGGCCTGCAGGCGATCGAGGTGCCGACGCACCCGCGCGAAGGCATCGACCTGGCCGCACTGGAGCGCGCCATCGTGCGCCACCAACCCAAGGCCTGCTGGCTCATGGCGAATTTCCAGAACCCGCTGGGCAGCCTGATGCCCGAGGACAAGAAGCAGGCGCTGGTCGCGCTGCTGACGCTGCACGGCATTGCGCTGATCGAAGACGACGTCTACGGCGAGCTGTACTTCGGCGACGAGCGCCCGCTGCCGGCCAAGGCATTCGACACGCAGGGCCTGGTGTTGCACTGCTCGTCGTTTTCCAAGTGCCTGGCGCCGGGCTACCGCATCGGCTGGGCGGCCCCCGGCCGCTATGCCAAGGCCGTGGCGCGGCAGAAGCTCACCACCACGCTGAGCGCGTCCGCGCCCGCGCAATTGGCGCTGGCCACCTACCTCGAGCGCGGCGGCTTCGACAAGCACCTGCGCAAGCTGCGCCAGACGCTGGCCACGCAGCAATCGACATTTGCCCAGGCCGTGGGCCACTACTTTCCATCGGGCACGCGCGCCACGCGCCCGGCCGGCGGCTATTTCCTGTGGGTCGAGATGCCGGCCCACGTGAACGCACTCGAGATCCACCGGCGCGCGCTCTCGCTGGGCATCAGCGTCGCGCCCGGGCCGATCTTCTCGGCCAAGCACGCGTACACGCACTGCCTGCGCCTGAACTACGGCCATGCCTGGGACGCGCGCAGCGAACAGGCGCTGGCCACGCTGGGCCAGCTGGTCGCGGCGAGCTAGCGCGGGCGGCCCCACACATCCCTTACCCTTGCGGCATGCGTTTATCCCCCTGCCTGGCCCTGGCCGCGCTGCTCCTCGTGGGCGGCTGCAGCACGGCGCCTTTTTCTCCGCGCGGCGCGTCCGGGCCGCCCGCCTCCCGGCTCACGGCCGATGCCGCGAGCGACATCGCCATCCACGCCATGGGCCTCGTCGGCACGCCCTACCGCTACGGCGGCAACACGCCCGATGCGGGTTTTGACTGCAGCGGCCTGATCGGCTACGTCTACCAGAGCCGCGCCGGCAGTGCGCCGCCGCGCACCGTGGCGCAGCTCGACCAGTGGGGCCAACCGATCGCCAGCGACAGCCTGCGCAGCGGCGACCTGGTCGTGTTCGGCACCGGCCGCACGCCCAGCCACGCCGGCATCTACGTGGGCGAAGGCCGCTTTGTGCACGCGCCCTCGAGCGGCGGCACGGTGCGCCTGGACCGCCTCGATGCGCGCCACTGGGCCGCGCAGCGGCCGGCGTTCCGCCGGCCCTAAGGTCCGGCCGCGGGCGGACGCCGGCGGCGCCGCCGCGCGACAATCCGCGCATGACCACGCCCCACACCCACGCTGCGCCCCGGGCGCTCTCGACCCACGACACCACGCGCATCGACGATCTGCGCATCAAGGCCGTGCGCCCGCTCATCACCCCGGCCCTGTTGCAGGAGTGGCTGCCTGCGCCCGACACCGCGCAGGCGCTGGTCGAACACAGCCGCGCGGCCCTCTCACGCGTGCTGCACGGCCAGGACGATCGGCTGGTCGTGGTCGTCGGGCCGTGCTCCATCCACGACCACGGCCAGGCGCTCGACTACGCGCGCCAACTCAAGGCCCAGGCCGACGCGCTGCAGAGCGACCTGCTGGTCGTGATGCGCGTGTACTTCGAGAAGCCGCGCACCACCGTGGGCTGGAAGGGCTACATCAACGATCCGCACCTGGACGGCAGCTTCGCCATCAACGAGGGCCTGGAGATGGCGCGCGCGCTGCTGCTCGACGTGCTGGCGCTGGGCCTGCCGGTGGGCACGGAGTTCCTCGACCTGCTCTCGCCGCAGTTCATCAGCGACCTGGTGAGCTGGGGCGCGATCGGCGCGCGCACCACCGAGAGCCAGAGCCACCGCCAGCTCGCCAGCGGCCTGTCGTGCCCGGTGGGTTTCAAGAACGGCACCGACGGCGGCGTGAAGGTGGCGAGCGACGCCATCTTGGCCGCGCAGGCCTCGCACGCGTTCATGGGCATGACCAAGATGGGCCAGTCGGCCATTTTCGAGACACGCGGCAACGACGACTGCCACGTGATTTTGCGCGGCGGCAAACAGCCCAACTACAGCGCCTCCGACGTGGACGCGGCCTGCGCGCTGCTCGCGGCCGCGGGTCTGCGCCCGCAGGTGATGGTCGATGTCTCGCACGCCAACAGCAGCAAGCAGCACCGCCGGCAGATCGAGGTGGCGGCCGACGTGGCTGCACAAATCGCCGCGGGCGATATGCGCATCATCGGCCTGATGATCGAGAGCCACCTGCACGAGGGACGCCAGGACCTCGTCGAAGGCCAGCCCCTGCAGCCCGGCGTGTCGGTGACGGACGCTTGCATCAGCATGGCGCAGACCATTCCGGTGCTCGAGCACCTGGCCGCCGCGGTGCGTGCACGGCGCACCCGGGTCTCCGCGTAGAAATCAAAAAGATAGCTGCCAGCGCTTTGCCAGCAAGCGCTGGAGGGCGATTTGGCTTCCAGCGATGCGAGCGTGCGTCGCATCCGGCCCGCGGAATAGGTCAGGCCGGCAGCAGCGACACCATCGCTGCGGGGTGTCGGGCGCAGGGCGCACATTCGCAGCCTCCGCCACCCCGGCGGCAGACATCGGCTTCGGCACAATTACGCGCCTGCCTGCAGTGCGCAAGAACACAATGGCGCAGCGTCTGATCGACCCGCTGCCGCGTGAGCCTGTAAGGCACAACACAGGCGGGCCGGTGTAGCATTGCTACAAAATGTTATGGCGTGCGCCGCGCGCCCTTGGTTCCACAACCCCCCAGGGCTTGATCGATGCCAATGTTCGGACCTTTCAGGACCGTCTTGGTTGCCTGCGGCACGCTGCCGCAGGGATGACCATGGACACCACGCCCGCCGCCTCCCCGGAAGCCGAGCGGCTGCAGGCACTGGCCTCGTACGCCATTCTGGACACGCCTGCCGAATCCTCGTTTGACCAGATCGCCCAGCTGGCGGCGCGCGTGATGGGCACGCCGATGGCCGTGGTGAACTTCGTGGACGCAGAGCGCCAGTGGTTCAAGGCTGTGGTCGGGCTGGAGCTGCCCGAGTCCGCGCGTGCGCTGGATTTTTGCCAGCAGGCGCTCGGGCGTGGCCCAGACACCCTGGTGGTTCCGGACACCCTGCAGCATCCGGTATTTGCCACCCATCCGCTGGTGCTGGGCGCGCCGCACATCCGTTTCTATGCGTGCGCGCCGGTGGTCAATGCGCAGGGGCTGGCGCTGGGCACCGTCGCGGTGATGGACACGCAGCCCCGCGCGGCCCCCGATGCGGACCAGGTGGCGCTGCTCCAGGCGCTCGCCGCCCAGACCATGGCGCAGCTGGAGCTGCGCCGCCAGCAGCACCGGCTGCAGCAGGTGGCGCACGAGCGCGATCACATGCAGGCGGCGCTGCTGGCGCAGACGGAAACCCTGCGCGTGGCCGGTCGCATGGCCCGCGTGGGCGGTTGGATCCTGCGGCTGCCCAGTATGGCGTTGGACTGGTCGGATGAAGTCCATGGGCTGGGCCAGAGCGTGCGCACCCTGGCGCAGGCGCTCGACCTGTTTTCGCCCGAGCACCGCTACCGGGCGCAACGCGCCGTCCAGGCCTGCATGCGCCGTGGCAGCGCTTTCGACCTGCACGCCGCCGTGGTCCTCCCGGGGCGCCCGCAGATCTGGGTGCGCGCCGTCGGCCAGGCGGTGCGCAATGCGCAGGGGCAGGTGGTCCAGGTGCAGGGCGCCTTCCAGGATGTGACCGAGCAGCACGCCCAGGAAGAGGCCTTGCGCCTGAGCCGCGAGCGCTTTCACCTGGTGGCGCGCGCCACCGCCGATGCCGTGTGGGACTGGGACCTGCTCAGCGATGCCATGTGGTGGAACGAGGGCATGCAACACCTGTTCGGCGTTCCGCCCGATGCGCGCCCGCCCGACAGTTCTTCGTGGGCGCCGCGCCTGCACCCGCACGACAGCGCGGCGGTGTTGCACAGCCTGCGCACGGCCATCGAGGGCACGGACAGCAACTGGTCGGCCGAATACCGCTTCCGCTGCGAAGACGGCAGCTTCACCTGGGTGCTGGACCGCGGTTTCGTGCTCCGAGACGCCCAGGGCAAGGCCGTGCGCATGGTGGGCGGCATGTCCGACATCGGCGCGCACAAGCAGGCCGAACTGCAGGCCCAGCACGAGGCACAGACCCACGCCGAGCTGGTGCGGGTGCAGCAACAGATGTCGGCCCCGCACCTGGGCCTGGACCAGGTGCTCCAGGTGGTGGCCGATGCGGCGCGGCGCAGCAGCGGCGCCGACGGCGTGATGGTCGAACTGCTGCACGGCGATCGGCTGATGTCACACGCAAGTTCAGGTCCGCTCACGCGCCCCACAGGGACTGCGCTGCCGCTGCACGACAGCCTGCTGTGGGCCTCGCTCCAGGAAGGCCAGACGGCCCTGTGCAACGACACGGCGGCCGCGGGCTGGGACCTTGGCGGTGCCTATGGCCGCGAAGCCCTGCGCTCGGTCCTGGCCGTGCCGCTGCGCAACCACGGCACGGTGGTGGGCGTGCTCAAGGCGATGTCTGCGCACGCCGACGCGTTCAGCGCGCGCGACGTGGCGCACCTGCAGATCCTGTCCGAGTCGGTGGGCTCCATGGTGCAGCTGCGCCACATGGCGGCGCAGCTGCTGGCCTCCGAGACCCAGTACAAGCTGCTGTTTGCCGCCCACCCCCAGCCCATGTGGGTTTGCGAACAGGGCGAGAGCCCGCGCATCCTGGCCGTCAACCAGGCCATGGTGGCGATGTACGGCTACAGCGAAGCCGAGCTGCTGCAGATGGACATGCGCCAGCTGTGGTTCGATCCCGGGGCGCAGGCCCTGGGGCAAGCGCCGCACTGCGAGCGCGCGCTGCACCGCCACCGGCACAAGGACGGCCGGGCGGTGGACGTGGAGGTGTCGGCCCGCAGCGTGGCCTTTGACACCGGCATGGCGCAGCAGGTCATGGTGACCGACGTGACCGAGCGCCTGCGCGCCGAACGCGAGCTCGCGCGGCTGGGGCGCGCGCGCCACCTGCTGAGCGCCTGCAACGAAACCCTGGTGCGCGCCACCTCCGAAGCAGAGCTGCTGCTGGCCGTGTGCCGGATCTCGGTGGACATCGGTGGCTACCGCATGGGCTGGGTGGGCTTGGCGCGCGACGACGTGCACAAGAGCATCGAACCCGTGGCGCACGCCGGCATCAATCTGGGCTACGTCGAATCGCTCCAGCTGTCGTGGTCTGAGGACCATCCGCGCGGGCGCGGGCCGGGCGGCACGGCGGTGCGCACAGGCCAGGCCGTGATCGTGCGCGATGTGCAGAACGATCCGCAGTACGCCGGCGCGCTCGACGCCATGCGCGCGCACGGCTTCCATGGCGCCATCAGCCTGCCGCTGTGCCACGAGGGCAGCACCTTCGGCCTGCTCTGCCTCTATGCGCCCGAGGTGCTGCAGATCTGCGCCCAGGAAGCGGGCCTGCTGCAGGAGATGGCCAACGACCTGGCGTTCGGCATCATGGGCCTGCGGACGCGCCGCGCGCAGCAGCGCCTGCACGCCTCGGTGATGCAGGTGGCCGCCGCCGTGTCGGCCACCACGGGCACCGAGTTCTTCGTGCAGCTGGCACGCAACATGGCCGAGGCCCTGGACGCCCAGGCCGGCTGCGTGACCCGCCTGCTGCCTGCGCGCGAAGACCAGGAGCGGCGCGCCATGTCGCTGGCGCTCGTGGTCGACGGCCAGCTGCAGGCCAATGCCGAATACCCGCTCGCCGGCGCTCCGAGCATGGCCCTGCTCACGCAGCGCCAGTACATGGTCGAGCGCAACCTGGCCCAGCAGTACCCGCATGCGCCCGTGGTCGTGCAGGTGGGCGCGCAGGCCTATGCCGGCCAGCAGCTGGTGGGTAGCCAGGGCGAGGTGCTGGGCATGGTCTTCGTGTTGTTCCGCGAGCCCCTGCAGAACACCGATCTGGTGGCCTCGACCCTGCAGATCTTTGCCGCGCGCGCGGCGGCAGAGCTGGAACGCCAGCAGGCGGACGCGCGCATCCGCCGCCAGGCTTCGCTGCTCGACAACGCCAAGGATGCCATCCTGGTGCGCGACCTGCAGCACCAGATCCGGTTCTGGAACCAGGGTGCGCAGCGCATGTACGGCTGGAGCGCGGCCGAGGCGCAGGGGCAGTCGATCATTGCCCTGCTGTACGACGATCCGCTGCCCTTCGAGCGCGCCACCGGCGTGGTGCTGGCCCAGGGCGAGTGGACCGGCGAGCTCGTGCAAAAACACCGCGACGGCCACACGCTGCACGTCGAAGGGCGCTGGACCCTGGTGCGCGGCGAAGACGGCCAGCCCGATTCCATCCTGGCCATCAACACCGACATCTCGGAACGCAAGGAAACGGAGCGCGAGATCCAGCGCCTGGCGTTCTACGACGCGCTCACCGGACTACCCAACCGCATGCTGCTGATCGAACGCATGCAGCATGCACTGGCCGACACCCAGCGCAACCAGCAGGGCGGCGCGCTGCTGTTCATCGACCTGGACAACTTCAAGACCCTCAACGACACCCTCGGCCACGACAAGGGCGATCTGCTGCTGCAGCAGGTCGCCCAGCGCCTGAACACCTGCGTGCGCCACATGGACACGGTGGCGCGGCTGGGCGGTGACGAATTCGTGGTGATGCTCGAATCGCTCCACGCCGATCCGCGCGAACTGGCACTGCAGGCGCGCGGCGTGGGCGAGAAGATCCTGGCCACGCTGTCGGCGCCCTATGCGCTGGCGGGCTACCAGTACCGCAGCACGCCCAGCATTGGCGTGGCGCCTTTCCAGGGCGAGCAGCACAGCGTGGGCGACCTGCTCAAGCAGGCCGACCTGGCCATGTACCAGGCCAAGGCCGCCGGGCGCAACACGCTGCGGTTTTTCGACCCGCAGATGCAGGCCGTCGTGATGGCGCGCGCCGCGCTCGAGTCGGACTTTCGCGCGGCGCTGGCGCAAGACCAGTTCGTGCTGCACTACCAGCCCCAGGTGGACCACCAGGGGCGCTGCGTCGGCGTGGAGGCCCTGGTGCGCTGGCAGCACCCGCAGCGCGGCACCGTGCCGCCGGCCGAGTTCATCGCGCTGGCCGAAGAGACCGGCCTGATCCTCACCCTGGGGCGTTGGGTGCTGCACACCGCCTGCGCGCTGCTGGCGCGCTGGCACCGCGACCCGGTGCTGAGCCACCTGACCATGGCGGTGAACGTGAGCCCCCGCCAATTTCGCCACCCCAGCTTTGTCGACGACGTGGTGCGCGTCCTGGCCGTGACGGGGGCCCCGTCGAGCAAGCTCAAGCTCGAACTGACCGAAAGCCAGTGGGTCGAGGACATGGACGCCACCATCGCCACCATGATGGCGCTGCGCGCCTACAGCGTGGGTTTCTCGCTCGACGACTTCGGCACCGGCTACTCCAACCTGAGCTACCTCAAGCGCATGCCGCTCGAGCAGCTCAAGATCGACCAGAGCTTCGTGCGCGACCTGTTCACCGACCCCAACGACGCGGCCATCGTCAACACCATCATCGCCCTGAGCGAGAGCCTGGGGCTCGACGTCATTGCCGAAGGGGTCGAGACCCCCGAGCAGCGCGACATGCTGCTGAGCGCCGGGTGCCTGACCTACCAGGGCTATCTTTTCAGCCCGCCGCTGCCGCGCGATCAGATCGAGCCGCTGCTGCGCCAGCCCCCGGGGCAGCCACCGGGGGCCTGACCCTGCTGCCCGAAGCGGCTGGCGGCGGTTTGCGGGCCCCTGCTGCGCCCTTTCTGCGGCGGGCAGCGCGGGCGCCGGGTCGTTTTTCTGTGGACAAGGCTCGCGGCGCCCTTGCGGACCCGGTCGGCAGACCGCGCCGCCGGGCTTCCCCAGGCGCTGGCTGCAGCTTTCGTGCGCCCATTGTCCCAATCCGTGCCACGGGCCACCGTGCTTCTCATTCCCTTTTGCACCTGCGGTGGGTATCCCTGCCATGGGAATCTGCGCTGGGCGGCCTCGGGGACCTTGTGTGCCGGCGGTTATCTCTTTCTTCTTTCTATAAATACATAGTAGTAATAGTAAGGTTTGCGTTTTTGTGTGGATAACCTGATTTTCCCTTTGCGAATCAACCACATGGCGCGCACGAAACGCTGTGCGCCGGGCCCCGCGGCCGGTGTCCGGCGGGCGGGGACAAGTGCGCGCCAGGTCCTTTTTCTGTGGACAAGTGCCCGGTTATGCGCCAACTGTCCCCAGGGTTATGCGAAACCACACCTGCGCCCTTTGAAACGGCAAAAAGTGCCTCTGGCCCTGATGCAGCAATCGCTGAAAGCTCCATATTTGATAGCGTAAGGGTGAAATGGCCGGGGTTTTCGGCGGCGAGGAAGGGAGATCAGTGCATGCGCGCGGTCCGTTGGCACCGCGTGGCCGGGGCGGAGCGGCGCAAAACCGGGGGCGCGGGCGTTGCCAAGTTGTTCTCTAAGCTAACTCTATTTAAATAGTAGTAGTAGTAGGCTTTGGCCTTTTCTGTGGACAACGTCGTTTTCCTCAGCCGCCACAAGGGCTTGCGCATTGTCTAACCGTGTGCGCCCGGCTCCCTTATGGCCGAAGTGCATTGGGCATAAGTGCGGAGACTTTCATTTTTCTGTGGATAAGTGCACGTTTCCCCGGTTTTTGCCCCCAGGTTTATCCACAGGGGTCAAAAATGCCGCGCATAGCGCAGCTGCAGGAAGTTTTCGCCCGGGTTGGGCTGCTTGAATCCGCCGTTGGACACGTGCTGCAGCTGCAGCAGCCACTCGTTCCGCCCCTGTTCGCCCCACTGGCCACCTACGCCAATGTGCGTGTCGAAATTCACGCGGGAGCTGAAATGGCGGTCGCCCGCGCTGTAGAGGCGGTCGAACAAGGCCAGGCCCAGGCCGCCTTCGATGAACCAGCGGGAGCGCCCACCGCCGGGGTGCAGGCGCAGGGTCGGAACCAGTCCGAGCACGGTGCTGTGTTCGCGCCCATTGGCGCGCTCGCTGCGCCACTGGCTGGCGTACAGGTTCCAGTGGCCGGTGAGCACGCCCGCGCCCATGCGGCGCTCCCAGCCCGCCCAGGGCCGGGTGGTGCCCAGCGTGAGCGACGCGCTGTGGTGGCCCGCCCAGCCGGCCTGCAGGTAGACGCTGGGTGTTTCGAGGAGTTGGGCGTGGGCGCCGGTGGACAGCATGGCGCCGGCCAGGGCGGCGGTGCGCGCCAGCCGCTGCACCGGCCGCCGCCTATGGGCGGCGTGGGCCGCTGCATGGCGCGCGGCTGGGGGCAGGTCAAGAGAGGACAAGGCACGGACCATGGCGCAACTCCTCGGGATGCGCACCGGGCACCCCGTGCAGGCCAGTGTAGAGGCGGTGCGCCCAAAAGGCACGGCCCCTGCGCAGCGAATGCACAGGGGCCGTGAAAGAGCAGGGCGGCGTGTTACTGCGCGGCGGGTGCCTGGGCCGGGGTGGTGGGGCCGCCCGCCTTGCCGTGGTGCATGCCATGGCGGTGGCCAGGGCCTTCGGAGCCCTTGCGCCCTTCGCCGTGGTGCCAGCGGCCGCCTTCGCGCCCGCCGCCCATGCGCAGGCTTTGCGCGTCAAAGGTTTTTTGCTGCTGTGGCGTCAGCGTGGCATAGAAGGCCTTGGTGGCCTCGCCGCGGCGGTCGGCCTCGGCGCTGCGCTGGGCGCGGATGGCGCGCATGCGGTCAATGCGCTCGGGCGTGGTCAGCTGGCCCATGCCTTGCATGTCCAGGCGCGCGGTGCGCTCACCGGGTTTCATGGCCGCCGTGAAGGTGTTCCAGTCGTTCTCTTGCGCGGCAGTGAGCTGCAGCTTTTGCTTGAAGGCGGCCATGCGCTCGTGCATTTTTTCCCGCATCTGCTCGCGTTGCTGGGCGTTCGGGCGCATCGGTTGACCCGCGCTGCGTGCGGGGGCGGTCTCGGCCTGGGCGGGTGCCGGGCTGTTGGCGGGCACCTGGGCGAGCACCGGCAGGGCCATGGCGGCGGCCACGGCGGTGGCGAGGAGGCGGCGGTTGAAGCGAGACATGGGGAAGTCCTTTCGATGGGTGGCCCGCCGGTACGACCGTGCCAGCGGTTGAGGGCCAGTGTCTTCCCGCTCTGTATCGGGCCCATGAGGAATGGGTGAGGCTGTGTAAAGTTGTGACAAGCGGCCGTTGATGCGACGCTGTGTGTTTCCCATGAAATCGGCCTCCAGCGCTTTTTGAGAAAGCGCTGATAGCTATGAAAAACAGAGTGCTTTGCGGGGCCGGTGGCCCCTGCCGGTGCGACCGGCCCGGGGGCTGCACCGACAATGCTGCGCTTGGGGTTGCTTTCCGACCCGCCAGAGATAAAGGGTGTCCGTGTTCAAGAACATGATCGTGTACCGCATCGCGCCGCAGTGGCAGATCGGGCTGGAACAAATCGAAGAGGCGCTGGCCAAGGCGCCGTTCATGGAGTGCGGCGCCACGCAAGAGCGCGCCTGGGGCTGGGTGCCGCCGCGCGGCGAGGCGCACGGCCCGCTGGCCGAATCCGTGGGCGGGCAGTGGGTGCTGCGCTTCATGGTCGAGTCCAAGGTGCTGCCGGGCTCGGTGCTGGCGCGCCGCGTGCAGGAAAAGGCTGCGCGCATCGAGCAGGAAACCGGCCGCAAGCCGGGCAAGAAGGAGGCCAAGGAGCTCAAGGACGAGGCCAAGCTCGACCTGCTGCCGATGGCGTTCACCAAGCAGGGCTCGATGTGGGTGTGGATCGACCGCGAGGCGCGGTTTCTGGTGCTCGACACCGCGAGCCAGGGCCGTGCCGACGAGGTCGTGACGGCGCTGGTCGAGGCGCTGCCGGGCCTGTCGGTGTCGCTGCTGGACACGCAGACCTCGCCGCAGGCGGCGATGGCGCACTGGCTGGCAACGCAAGAGGCGCCCGTGGGCTTCACCGTGGACCGCGAGTGCGAGCTCAAGGCCGCCGACGAAGAAAAGGCCGTGGTGCGCTACGCGCGCCACCCGCTCGACATTGAGGAGGTACAGGCGCACATCGCCGCCGGCAAGCTGCCGACCAAGCTCGCGCTGAGCTGGGACGACCGCGTGTCGTTCCTGCTCACCGAGGGCCTGCAGATCAAGAAGCTCGCGTTCCTCGATGCCGTGCTGGACGGCAAGGGCAAGGACGACGGCGGCTTCGACGCCGACGTGGCGATTGCCACGGGCGAGCTCACCAAGCTGATCCCCGACCTGATCGAGGCGCTGGGCGGCGAGAGCGAGCGCGGCATCGGCGCCGGTGCGGCCCCCGCGGGCAGCGCCGGCGCTGCGCCGCGCACCGTCACCGGCCCGGCCACGGCGCCGGCCGACACCGACCCCGAATCCGCGCCGTTCTGACGCGCGCGCTACAGCGCAGGGGCGGCGGCGCCGGCACAATGGCCCGCACCCCTGCCGGCCCGCCGCCGCACGCCGGCCCGGTCTTTTTCCTGTCACCGCCCACCACCACCGCGAGGTCCCATGAGCAGCACATCCACCCCCGCCCCGACCGCCAGCTATCCCGACACCCGCCTGCTGATCGACAACGAATGGCAGGACGCGCAGAGCGGCCGGCGCATCGACGTCGTCAACCCCGCCACGGGCGCCGCCATGGCGCAGGTGGCGCACGCGGGCCGCGTTGACCTGGACCGCGCGCTCGCGGCTGCGCAGCGCGGCTTCGAGGCCTGGCGCAACACGCCCGCCCACGAGCGCGCGCAGACCATGCGCCGCGCCGCCGCGCTGGTGCGCGCGCGCGCCGACGCCATTGCGCAGCTGCTCACGCAGGAGCAGGGCAAGCCGATTGCCGAGGCGCGCGGCGAGGTGCTGGCCGGCGCCGACATCCTCGACTGGTTTGCCGACGAAGGCCTGCGCGTCTACGGCCGCATCGTGCCGCCGCGCCGCCTCGATGTGCAGCAGCTGGTGCTCAAGGAGCCCGTCGGCCCCGTGGCCGCGTTCACGCCCTGGAACTTTCCGGTCAACCAGATCGTGCGCAAGCTTGGCGCGGCGCTGGCCACCGGCTGCTCGTTCCTCGTCAAGGCGCCCGAGGAAACCCCGGCCGCGCCGGCCGCGCTGCTGCAGGCCTTCGTCGATGCTGGCGTGCCCGCGGGCACGGTCGGCCTGGTGTTCGGCGACCCGGCGGAGATCTCGTCGTACCTGATTGCGCACCCGGTCATCCGCAAGATCACGTTCACGGGCTCGACGGCCGTGGGCAAGCAGCTGGCCGCGCTCGCAGGCCAGCACATGAAGCGCTCGACCATGGAGCTGGGCGGCCACGCGCCGGTCATCGTCGCCGAGGATGCCGACGTGGCCGCGGCCATCAAGGCCATGGCGGGCGCCAAGTTCCGCAACGCCGGCCAGGTCTGCATCTCGCCGACGCGCTTTCTGGTGCACAACAGCGTGCGCCAGGCCTTCACCGACGGCATGGTGCGGTACGCCGAACAGCTGAAGGTAGGCAACGGCCTCGACGCCGCCACGCGCATGGGCCCGCTCGCCAACCCGCGCCGCCTCACGGCGCTGGCCGAAGTCCTGCAGGACGCCAAAGCCAAGGGCGCCGAGGTGCTCACGGGCGGCGAACGCATCGGCAGCGCCGGCAACTTCTTCGCCCCGACGATCCTGGCCGGCGTGCCGCTCGACGCGAGCGTGTTCAACAACGAGCCGTTCGGCCCGGTCGCCGCGATCCGCGGCTTCGACACGCTCGACGAAGCGCTGGCCGAGGCCAACCGCCTGCCCTACGGCTTGGCCAGCTATGCGTTCACGCAGTCGATCAAGACCGCGCAGCAGCTCGCGCAGCGGCTCGACGTGGGCATGCTCTGGGTCAACCAGGGCCCGGCCGCGTCGGCCGAAATGCCGTTTGGCGGCGTCAAGGACTCGGGTTATGGCTCCGAGGGCGGCCCCGAAGCGCTCGAGTCGTATTTGGTGACCAAGTCGGTGTCGATCCTGTCGCTGTAAAAACCGTGGCGCGGCGCGCCATGGCGGCGCGCTAGCGCTTGATCGCCAGCACCAGCACGCCCGCCGCGACCAGCGCGATGCCCAGCCAGCTGGTGCCCGACGGGCGCTCGCCAAGGAACACAAAGGCGAACACCGCCACCAGCACCAGGCTGAACTTGTCCACCGGCGCCACTTTGGACGCTTCGCCCAGTTGCAGCGCGCGGAAATAACACACCCACGACGCGCCGGTGGCCAGCGCCGACAGCGTCAGGAACGCCCAGGTCTTGCCCGGCAGCTGCAGCGGATCGCTCCACTTGCCCGCGTACCAGACAAAGCCCGTGAGCACCAGAACAATGATGGCGGTGCGCACCAGCGTGGCGAGGTCCGAGTCCACGCCCTGGAGGCCGACCTTGGCAAAGATCGCCGTGAGCGCGGCGAAAATGGCCGACAGCGCGGCCCAGAAGAACCAGCTGTGGGAAGGGGTGGTTTCCATCTTGCGGTGCCTTTTTGCTCAGTTTTCCATAGCTTCCAGCGCATACAGGGTAAGGGATAGGTGCCAAAAAGACCAAAATCTACTTTCCTTGCGCAGCCTTGGGTCGCTGATCCCAGCTATCGTGGCCCCACCTTAACCCGACCTGGTTCGGTACACACGGCCCGCCCTCCATGCCCCACATCAGCTCTTACCTGCACGCCGCGCACGAGGCCGGCGTGATCGCCCTCTGGAACACCGTGTTTGGCCCGCAGACCGGGCACAACGCACCGGCGCTGTCGATCGCCAAGAAGCGCGCACTGGGCAACGGCCTGTTCTTCGTCTGCCTGGACGATGGCGACGGCGCCGTGGTCGGCACTACCCTGGCGGGCTACGACGGCCACCGCGGCTGGCTGTATTCGGTGGCCGTGCACCCCGCGCACCGCGGCCAGGGCCTGGGCGCCGCGCTGATCCGCCACGCCGAGCAGGCGCTGGCCGCGCTCGGCTGCATGAAGGTCAACCTGCAGATCGTCGAAGGCAACGCCGCCGTCGCGGGCTTCTACGCCACGCTGGGCTACCGTGTGGAGCCGCGCATCAGCATGGGCAAGCGGCTGGAGCAGAACATCCCGCTCGGGTGAAGCGGGGGATGCGTGGTGTGTTTTCGCCGTCTATCGCTTTGGCGATTTTGGCATGTGCGCCAACGGCTGTCTTTTGGACCATCGCCGCGAGACAGCAGCGTGGGCGCCGGCAACGGGATCGATGCGGTCGTCGGGCGCCGGTCCCGAACGCACGGAGAGTCCGTGCTGTGTAGGACGGGGTCTCCATCCACGGACATGCGGGAATCATTGGTTTGCGCCGCGAATCCCAGAAACCTCGCGGTCGCTTTGGCTGCGCGAAGGAGATTGTCCATGGTCAGAAATTTCTCGATGCTGAAGGTGGTGTGTATCGCCGCTTCAACAGCCGCCTTATGGGCTGCCGCACCCCTGGCCCAGGCCAAAGGGTGCCTGACGGGGGCAGCAGTCGGTGGCGCGGCAGGGCATGTCGCCGGTCACCACGCTTTGTTGGGTGCTGCCGCCGGTTGCGCTGTCGGCCACCACGCTGCGGCAAAGAAAGCCAAGACGGAGGCGCAAACGGAACACACCACCTCCAAAGCCGCTGCGGCAGTCCCTGCGTCCAAGTAGCCTGAAGGCGTCCCTTTTGGGAAATTAGGCCGATGCCGCCAGTGGCCGTGTCGGGACAGCGACCGCCTTGCCGCCCAACACCCCGTGCCACCGGCTCTCCGCCGGCTCTTTCTGTCCTGCCTCCCAGCACAGCGGGCGCAGAGAGAGGTTTCGGCGGCCTGCCGCACATCCTCAGATAGGGGGCGCTGGCACGCGGTGCAGCAGCATCGGCAGCTCGCCGTCGCCGTTGACGCTTTCGATCTGCACGCCAAAGCCCCACAGGCGTGCCACATGTTTGAGCACCTCCAGCGCATCGTCGGCCAGCGGCCGGCCTTGGTACTGGGTATGGCGCAGGGTCAGGCAGCGGTCGCCGCGCAGGTTCACGTTCCAGACCTGGATGTTGGGCTCGCGAACCCCCAGGTCGTATTGCTGCGACAGAGTCTGGCGCAGCAAGCGGTAGCCATCCTCGTCATGGATGGCGCTGACCAGCAGTTCCCTCTGGCTGGCGTCGTCGTGGATGGCGAACAGGCGCATGTCGCGCATCAGCTGCGGACTCAGGAACTGGCCGATGAAGCTCTCGTCCTTGAAGTTCTGCATGGCGTGGTGCAGCGCTGGCAGCCAGGGCGCGCCGGCGATGTCGGGGAACCAGAGCCTGTCCTCTGCGCTGGGGCTCTGGCAGATGCGCCGGATGTCGCGGTACATCGCAAAGCCCAGGGCATAGGGGTTGATGCCGCTGTAGGCTCGGTGACCGGGGGGCGGCTGGTAGATCACGTTGGTGTGCGAGGAGAGCCATTCGATCATCACGCCGTCGGTGAGCCAGCCCTCGTCGTACAAGGTATTGAGCAAGGTGTAGTGCCAAAACGTGGCCCAGCCCTCGTTCATCACCTGGGTCTGGCGCTGCGGGTAGAAATACTGGGCAATCTTGCGCACGATGCGCACGATCTCGCGCTGCCAGGGCTCCAGCAGGGGAGCGTTTTTTTCAATGAAGTACAGGATGTTTTCCTCTGGCTCCTTGGGGAAACGCTCGGTTTCCCGTGCCGCGCTGTCCTTGCCCCGGCGTGTTGGCAAGGTGCGCCACAGCACGTTGACCTGCTGCTGCACGTAGGCTTCACGCTGCTCGAGTTCGGCGCGCTCGCGTGCCAGGCTTTTCTTGGACGGACGGCAATAGCGGTCGACACCGAAGTTGGCCAGGGCGTGGCAGGAATCGAGCAACTGCTCCACGGCCGCCCATCCATAACGCTCCTCGCATTGGGCGACGAAGTCACGGGCATAGACCAGGTAGTCGATGATGCTGCCAGAATCCGCCCACATGCTGAACAGATAGTTGTTCTTGAAAAAGCTGTTGTGCCCATAGGCCGCGTGGGCAATCACCAGTGCCTGCATGGCCGTGGTGTTTTCCTCCATCAAATAGCTGATGCAGGGGTTGGCGTTGATGACGATCTCATAGGCCAGCCCCATGTGGCCCCGCCGATAGCGCCGCTCGGTGGCCAGGAATTCCTTGCCGTAGCTCCAGTGGCGGTAGTTGACCGGCATGCCCGCGCTGGCATAGGCGTCCATCATCTGCTCGGCGCTGATGATTTCGAGCTGGTTGGGGTAGGTGTCCAGACCAAAGCGTTCGGCCGTGGCGGCAATGACGGCGTGGTAGCGCTCGATCAGCTCGAAGGTCCAGTCGTTGGGGTCGGGCAGGGGGTGCATCGGGCGCTTCCCGGCCAACAGGGGGGCACAGGGCACGCCGCGCTGGCGCCCTCCTCCAGCGGCCTGTTTCCCGGTTTTTTGCCCCACGCGGCGTTCCAGCGCGGGGTACAGGGAGAGGTTCATACCGGTACCCCCTCTTTCTTGAACAAATCGCGAAACACGGGGTAGATCTCGCCCGGCTCGGACGCCTTGCGCATGGCGAAGTGGGGAAACAGCGGCAGCAGCCGGCTGTATTCCCTCCAGAGGTTTTGCTCCTCCTGCACCACTTGGACGTAGGCAAAGTGACGCACCAGCGGCAGGATTTTTTCGACCAGCAGATTGCGGCAGTTGGCACCGTCGTTGGGGAAGTTGTCACCATCGCTCGCCTGGGCCACATAGATGTTCCAGTCGCCCACGGGGTAGCGCGCGCGCACGATCTGGTCGAGCAGCACCAGCGCGCTGCTGACCACCGTGCCGCCACTTTCGGTGGAGTGGAAGAACTCGTCCTCGCTGACCTCGGCAGCCTGGGTGTGGTGGCGGATGAAGACGATGTCGATCTTTTCGTAGTGGCGCGTCAGGAACAGGTACAGCAGGATGAAGAAGCGCTTGGCCAGATCCTTGCGCGCCTGGTCCATGGAGCCGGACACGTCCATCACGCAGAACATCACGGCCTGGCTGTTGGGCACGGGCAAATTGGTGCGGTTGCGAAAGCGCAGGTCTATGGGGTCGAGAAAGGCCACCTTGCCCATGCGCGCCCTCAAGGTGTCAATCTGCTGCTGAAGTTCGGCCACGGCCGCGCTGGTGCCATCGTCCTGGGCCAGCAAGACATCGAGCTGTGCCAGCAGGCTCTGCAGCTCGCGGTGCGGCGCCTTGGTCAAAGCGATGCGCCGGCCCAGAGCGCCGCGCATGGTGCGCAGCACCGCCAGGTTGTGCGGCGTGCCGTCGTGGCTGTAGCCGGCGCGGCGCGTCTTGTATTGGGGTGTGTCGGCGATATGGGTGCGCAGCAGGCGCGGCAGGGCCAGGTCTTCAAAGAACAGTTGCATGAACTCTTCCTTGGACAGGGTGAAGCGGAAGTCGTCCTCCCCCTCTCCGCTGTCGCTGGCCTGGGAGCCCGTCCCGCCCGAGGCGCCCCGGGGCCGGGGGATGCGGTCACCGCGCGCATGGTCGCTGTTGCCGGGGTGCACGGTATCGCTGATGCCACCTGGGCCGTGGTGGAACACCGGCTCGCGGATGTCCTTTCGGGGAATGGTGATGTTCTCGGCCTGCTCGATGTGGCGGATGTCGCGCTCGGACACGGCGCGGCGCACCGCCTCGGCAATCTGCTCCTTGAAGCGGCGCACGAAACGCTCGCGGTTGCCCACCGATTTGTTTTTGCCGGAGAGCCTGCGGTCGATGATGTGCAGTGCCATCTGTGCTCCCACGCGTTACATGGTGCCGGCGCGCCGGTCAGCTGCTCTTGCGCACGCGCAGGTACCACTCGCACAGCAGGCGCACCTGCTTGGAGGTGTAGCCCTTGGCCTCCATGCGGGTAACGAAATCCTCGTGCTTGCGCGCATCCTCGGCGCTGGCCTTGGCGTTGAAGCTGATGACCGGCAAAAGTTCCTCGGTGTTGGAAAACATCTTCTTCTCGATCACCAGACGCAGCTTCTCGTAGCTGGTCCAGCTCGGATTCTTGCCCTGGTTGTTGGCGCGCGCGCGCAGCACGAAGTTGACGATCTCGTTGCGGAAGTCCTTGGGGTTGGCGATGCCTGCGGGTTTTTCGATCTTTTCGAGCTCGGCATTGAGCGCGTTGCGATCGAACACCTCGCCGGTGTCGGTGTCGCGGTATTCGCTGTCCTGGATCCAGTAGTCCGCATAGGTGACGTAGCGGTCGAAGATATTCTGGCCGTACTCGCTGTAGCTCTCCAGGTAGGCGGTCTGGATTTCCTTGCCGATGAACTCGGCATAGCGCGGCGAGAGGTATTCCTTGATGTAGCCGATGTACTTGGTCTCCAGCTCCGCAGGGAACTGCTCGCGTTCGATCTGCCGCTCCAGCACATACATCAGGTGCACCGGGTTCGCCGCCAACTCGGTGCTGTCGTAGTTGAAGACCTTGGCCAGGATCTTGAAGGCAAAGCGGGTGGAGATACCCGCCATGCCCTCGTCCACGCCGGCGTAGTCGCGGTACTCCTGGTAGCTCTTGGCGCGGGGGTCCGTGTCCTTGAGGCTGTCGCCGTCATAGACCTGCATCTTGCTGAAGATGCTGGAGTTCTCTGGTTCCTTCAGCCGCGTGAGCACGGAGAACTGCGCCATCATCTTGAGCGTGCCGGGGGCACACACGGCGTGGGCCAGCGAAGACTCGCGGATCAGCTTCGCGTAGATCTTCACCTCCTCGGAGACGCGCAGGCAGTAGGGCACCTTGACGATGTAGATGCGGTCCAGGAAGGCTTCGTTGTTGCGGTTGTTGCGAAACGCCTTCCACTCGCTCTCGTTGCTGTGCGCGAGCACGATGCCATCGAACGGTATGGCGCCAAAGCCTTCCGTGCCCTTGTAGTTGCCCTCCTGCGTGGCGGTGAGCAGCGGGTGCAGCACCTTGATGGGCGCCTTGAACATCTCGACAAACTCGAGCAGGCCCTGGTTGGCCAGGCACAGGCCGCCCGAGTAGCTGTAGGCGTCGGTGTCGTCCTGGGCGAAATTTTCCAGTTTGCGGATGTCCACCTTGCCCACTAGGCTGGAGATGTCCTGGTTGTTCTCGTCGCCCGGCTCGGTCTTGGCAATCGCCACCTGCTTCAGGATGCTGGGATAGCGCTTGACGACGCGGAACTGGCGTATATCGCCGCCATACTCCTCGAGGCGCTTCACGGCCCACGGCGAAAGCACATGCTGCAGGCAGCGCCGGGGAATGCCGAACTGTTCCTCCAGCACCGGGCTGTCCTCCACGGGATCGAACAGCCCCAGCGGGGATTCGTTCACCGGCGAGCCCTTGAGCGCGTAGAACGGCACCTTCTGCATCAGGTGCTTGAGGCGCTCGGCGATCGAGCTCTTGCCCCCACCCACCGGGCCCAGCAGGTACAGGATCTGCTTGCGCTCCTCCAGTCCCTGGGCCGCATGGCGGAAGAAGCTCACCACCTGCTCGATGGCGTCCTCCATGCCGTAGAACTCGGCGAAGGCGGGGTAGCGGCGGATGACCTTGTTGGCAAACAGGCGCGACAGGTGCGGATCCTGGCGCGTGTCCACCATCTCGGGCTCGCCGATGGCCGCCAGCATGCGCTCGGCAGAACTGCCATAGGCCGTGGGGTCGCGTTGGCAGTGGGCGAGGTATTCGTCGATCGACATTTCCTCTTCGCGCAAGTGGACGTAGCGTGCGGCAAAGTTGCTGATGGCATCCATACGACCTCCCGGGCGGCACCAGGGCGGGCGGTGCCGCAAAGTTGCAAGGCATTCACTGCCTCATGGGGTCGTTGTAGCACCATGGACCCGCTTTGAACAGGTCGTGAATCCCCCACCGCCGCGCGCCGCTCGAGGGTCCATCCAGAGAGGAACTTGCCCCCTGGAATCCGTATCCCATATCGTTTGAGCCATGCGATGCGATGCGCAGTGCATCGATCATCCCTGGCGGTTCTGTGCGGCACCAGCCGCCGCTTCACCGCCCCAACAAGCCCCGCGCCACCAGCTCTTTCATGATTTCCGACGTGCCGCCGTAGATGCGCAGCACGCGCGCGTCGGTCCAGAAGCGGGAGATCGGGTATTCGGCCATGTAACCGTAGCCGCCGAACAGCTGCAGGCACTGGTCGGCGACGCGGCCCATGAGTTCGCTGGTGTGCAGCTTCAGTGCCGACGCGGCCTCGGGGGTCAGTTCGCCGCGTTCATAGGCGTGCACGCTGGCGTTCAGGAAGGCCTCGGCGGCGGCGATCTCGGTGGCGCACTGGGCGAGCGTGAAGCGGGTGTTCTGGAACTGGGCCAGGGGCTGGCCGAAGGCCTGGCGCTCCTGCACGTAGCGCACCGTGGCGGCGAGCGCACCCTTGGCGCCGTGCACGGCCTGCACGCCGATGATGAGGCGCTCGCGCGGCAGCTCGCGCATCATCTGCACGAAGCCCTGGCCCTCGACGCCGCCGAGCAGGGCGTCGGCCGGCACGCGCATGTCGTGGAAGAACAGCTCGGACGTGTCGCCTGCGTGCTGGCCGATCTTGTCGAGGTTCTTGCCGCGCGTGAAGCCGGGCGTGGTCGCATCGACCAGGAACAGGCTCACGCCCTTGGCACCGGCCGCGGGGTCGGTCTTGGCGGCGAGCACGAGCAGGTCGCAGTTCTGGCCGTTGCTGATGAAGATCTTGCTGCCGTCGATGGCGTAGCCGTCGCCCAGCGCGTCGCTGACGCGGCGCGCGGTGGTGCGCAGGGCCTTGAGGTCGCTGCCGGCGCCGGGCTCGGTCATGCCGATGGCGGCAATCGCCTCGCCGCGCGCCATGCGCGGCAGCCAATGCGCGCGCTGCGCCTCGGTGCCGGAGTTGAGCAGGTAGGGCGGCACGATGTCGCTGTGCACCTGCAGGCCGCCGACCAGGCCGCCGTAGCCGCGGCGCGAGAGCACCTCGGCCACGGCGAACGAGAAGTGCGCGCCGGCGCCTGCGCCGCCATAGGCGTCGGGCACGTCGGCGCACAGGTAGCCCTGCGCGCCCAGTTGCGCGAACAGGGCGCGCGGCACCTGGCCCGCGCGCTCCCAGTCGCGGTAGTGGGGCTCGATCTCGGCGTCGCAGAAGCGGTCGAGCGATTGCCGGAACAGGTCGAGTTCGGCACGCTCGTCGGCGTTCAGGAAGTGGTTGGTCAGCATGCAATGGGCCCTGTGTTGCTATGGCTTGTGTAGCTGCTTGCGCAGACTGGATAAGGGCTGGAGGCCAAAAATACCAAACCCTGGCCTGGCCGCCGATTCCCCCGTGTCATACGCGCTCGAAGATGGCGGCAATGCCCTGGCCGCCGCCGATGCACATGGTCACGAGCGCATGGCGCCCGCCCGTGCGGTGCAGCTCGGCAATCGCCTTGGTCGTGATGATGGCGCCCGTCGCGCCGACCGGGTGGCCCAGCGAGATGCCCGAAGCGTTGGGGTTGACGCGGGCGGGGTCGAGGCTGAGCTGCTGGACCACGGCGCAGGCCTGCGCGGCGAAGGCTTCGTTGGACTCGATCACATCGAGGTCTTGCACGGTAAGGCCGGTGCGCTGCAGCAGCTTTTGCGTGGCGGGGACGGGGCCGATGCCCATGTAGGCGGGCTCGACGCCGGCGTGCGCCCAGCCGACCAGGCGCGCCAGCGGCTTGAGGCCCAGCGCCTGCACGCGCGCGCCCGAGGCCAGAACCACGGCGGCCGCGCCGTCGTTGATGCCCGAGGCGTTGCCGGCGGTGACGGTGCCGCCGTCTTTCTGAAACGCGGGCTTCATGCCGGCGAGCACGTCGAGCGTGGTGCCGGCACGCACATGCTCGTCGGTGTCGAACAGCACGGTGCCCTTGCGCGTCTTGATTTCGACCGGGACGATCTGCTCCTTGAAGCGCCCCTCGGCGATGGCATGGGCCGCGCGGCGCTGGCTCTCTGCGGCGAGCTGGTCCTGCATTTCGCGGCTGATGTTGTAGCGCTCGGCCACGTTCTCGGCGGTGATGCCCCTGTGCATCTTCTGCCAGGGGTCGTGCAGGATGCCGAGCATGTAGTCGATGCTCCGGGCGTCGCCCATGCGCGCGCCGTAGCGCGCGGCGGTGTCGAAGTAGGGCCCCCGGCTCATGGATTCGCTGCCGCCGCCAATCGCGATCTCGCAGTCGCCATGGCTGATGGCCTGCGCGGCCGAGACGATGGCCTGCAGGCCCGAGCCGCACAGGCGGTTGACGTTGAACGCGGGCGTCTCGATCGGGCAGCCGGCGTCGATGGCGGCGACGCGCGCGAGATACGCGTCCTTGGTGTCGGTGGGGATCACGTTGCCCATCACGACGTGGCCGATGGCGGCGGGCGCGAGGCCGCTGCGCTCGATGGCGGCGCGCACGGCAGTGGTGGCCAGCTGGGTGTTGGGCACGTCCTTGAGCGCGCCGCCGAAGGTGCCGATGGCGGTGCGCGCGGTGCTGAGGATGAAGATGTCGGGAAAGGCCATTGGGCGATCCTTGTAGCGGTGCAGAGACAAAAGAAAAACGGCTCAGCGGCCTTCGAAACGCGCGGGCTGCTTGGCGAAGAAGGCCTCGATGCCGGCGCGCATGTCGTGCGTGGCGGCGCAGCCTGCAAAGGCGCTGGCCTCGGCCTGCAGCTGGGTGGCCAGGTCGCGGTCGAACGCGGCGCGCATCAGCCGCTTCATCGCGCCATAGGCGAGCGTCGGCCCGTGGGCGATGCGCTCGATCAGCGCGGCGGCAGCGGTGTCGAGGTGCTCGGCCGGCACCACGCGGTTGACCAGGCCCAGGCGCAGCGCGTCGGGCGCAGTGAGCGTGTCGCCCAGCAGCGCGATCTCGAGCGCGTGGCGCAGGCCGACCAGGCGCGGCAGCGCCCACGAGGCGCCGACGTCGCAGCTGGTGCCCAGGTTGATGTAGGCCAGGTTGAAGCGCGTGCCTTCGGCGGCGATCACGAAGTCGGCCTGCAGCATCAGCGCCAAGCCCGCGCCGGCGGCCACGCCGTGCACCTTGGCGATGACGGGCGCGTTCAGCGTGGCCAGCACCTGCACGGCCTCGTTGAGCGGCCCGAGCAGGTCGGCCGCGCCCTGCACCGGGTCGGCGCGCAGTGTGGCCAGGTCGCCGCCGGCCATGAAGCCCTTGCCGGCGCCGCACAGCACGACGGCGCGTACGCTGGCATCGGCGGCGATGCTGCGCACGGCAGCCAGCAGCGCCTGCGCCATGGGCACGTCGATCGCATTGAGGGCGCCGGGGCGGTTGAAGCGCAGCGTGGCGACGGCGCCCTCGCGTGCGACGTCGAGGGGGGAGGCGGCAGAGGCAGAAGATGGCGACATAGAGGACTCCTGAAAAGGGAGCGCATGGCGCATGCCGGGCAAGCGTTTGCGGCACAGATTGCCATGAAACGCTTGCAGGTCATGCACCAGGTGCTCCTGTTTTTGACAAATGCCCGCCGGGGCGGGCGGCGTGGCGCTCAGTGGTACAGCGCCTCGATCTCGGTGGCGTAGGCTTTGTAGATGCTCGAGCGCCGCACCTTCATGGTCGCGGTGACTTCGCCGTCGTCGTGGTCGAGTTCCTTCGGTAAAAGATGGAACTTGCGGATCTGCGAGACCTGCGCGAGGCGCTGGTTGCCGCGCGCGATCTCGGCGTCGATCAGTGCGCGCACCTGCGGCAGCTCGACCAGCGAGCGAAAGTGCGTGAACGCGATGCGCTCGCCCTCGGCCCACTGGCCGACGGTGTCGTAGTCGATCATCACCAGCGCGCCGACGAACCTGCGGCCCTCGGCGACGACCACGCATTCCTTGATGTAGGGGCTGCCCTTCATGGTGTTCTCGATCTCGGACGGCGTGAGGTTCTTGCCGCCGGCGGTGATCATGATGTCCTTCAAACGGTCGACAATTTGGAGCTGGCCGCGCTCCTCGCGCACCACGTCGCCGGTGTGCAGCCAGCCGTCCACGATGGTCTCGGCCGTGGCCTCGGGGTTCTTGTAGTAGCCGGCAAACACCATCTCGCCGCGCAACTGCAGTTCGCCGTTGGCGGCGATGCGGTGCTCGACGCCGAGCGTCGGAACGCCGACGGTGCCGATGGCGACGTGGCGCGGGTCGTGGCCGAGCACCATGCCGGTCGATTCGGTCAGACCATAGACCTCGATCAGCGGCACGCCAAGCACGCGGAAGAAGCGCACCACATCGGGCGGGATCGGCGCGGCGCCCGTGAGCGCCACCCGCACCTGGCGCAGGCCGATGAAGTTCTGCAGCGCGCGGAAAATCAGCCAGTAGCTGGCGCCGAATGTCAGCCGCTCGGCCAGGCTCCAGGCGCTGCGCGGCTTCTCGGCCAGCGGCGCGCAGGCGGCAAAGGCCCGGTCGAACAGCCGGCGGCGCAGGCCCCCGGCCTCGTGCAGCTTGATGCTGATGGTGGCGTGCATCTTTTCCCAGATGCGCGGCACGCCGAGGAACAGCGTCGGCGCGATCTCGCGCAGGTCTTCCTGCACGGTGCGGATCGATTCGCCGAAATGCACCTGCGCGCCGGTGTAGATCGGCACGAAGGTGGTCAGCATCTGCTCGGCGACGTGGCACAGCGGCAGGTACGACAGGTGGCTTGTTGCGGCCGTGATCCCCAGGCGATCCACAATGCCCGGCACCACGCCGCGCATGTTGCGCCAGGAAATCATCGCGCCTTTGGGCTTGCCCGTCGACCCCGAGGTGTAGATCATCAGGCCGATGTCGTCGAGTGTCTGGCGCGCCAGCGCCGCGTCGATCGCGGCACTGCTGCCGACGGCGGCGCCGGCTTGCTCGACCTCGGCAAAGGTCACGATCAGGCCGCGCTGTGCGGGCGCGAAGCTGCGCAGGCCCTTCGGTTCGATCACCACGATCTTGCGCAGCCGCGGCAGCTGGTCGAGCGCTTCGAGCAGCTTGTCGGTCTGTTCCTGGTCCTCGCAGACCATGACCTCGATGTCGGCGTGCGCGACCACGTAAGCCACCTCGGCCGACGGGCTCGTCGGGTACACGCCCACCGCGACGGCGCCGACCAGGCCGGCGCCCATCTGCGCGAGCACCCACTCGGTGCGGTTCTCGGACAGCACGCCCACATGGCCGCCGTGGCCCAGGCCCAGCGCCTGCAGGCCCAGGCCGAAATGGCCGGCGCGCTCGTGGTAGCCGGCCCAGGTCAGCGGCTTCCAGATGCCAAAGTCTTTTTGCCGCAGGGCCACGCGCTCGGGCGTCCTGCGGGCGCGCTCGCGCAGCATCTGCGGCAGGGTCAGGTCAGGGAGTGCTTGCGGGCTCACGAGAGCCACCTCTTTCTGCGCTTGTAATGCTTGATGTCTTTGAAACTTTTGGCCTCGCCGCCGCCGCCCATGCCGAGATAGAACTCGCGCACGTCGGGGTCGCTGGCCAGGCGCTCTGCGCTGCCGTCGATGACGATCTTGCCGTTCTCCATGATGTAGCCGCTGTGCGCTACGGCCAGCGCCACGGTGGCGTTTTGCTCGACCAGCAGCATGCTGGTGCCGCGCTCGGCGTTGATGCGCGCGATGATGCCGAATATGTCCTCGACGAGCTTCGGCGAGAGGCCGAGCGAGGGCTCGTCGAGCAGGATCAGCTGGGGCTGTGCGATCAGCGCGCGGCCGATGGCCAGCATCTGCTGCTCGCCGCCCGACAGGTAGCCGGCCAGGCCCTTGCGGCGCTCGTGCAGGCGCGGGAAGTAGCGGTAGACCAGGTCGAAGTCGGGCTTGGGCGCACCGGTTAGCGTGTGTTTGCGGCCGCTGAGCGCGTAGGTGGCGGCGACCAGGTTTTCCTCGACCGTGAGGTCTTCGAACACGCGCCGCCCCTCCATCAC
>NZ_MWOM01000022.1:0-29675 GCF_012931925.1 Acidovorax sp. SRB_24 | reverse complement strand
GGGATCGAGTTGCCGCTGATGGTGATCGGCACGCCGATCAGGCCGCCGGTGTCGAAGTCCTTGATCGAATTGAGCGCGGCCTTGAGGTTGTCGCCCGTGAGCGGCTTGTTCGCGTCGAGCGTGCGCTTGGTCGCCTCGGTGAACAGCATCGCGGCGAGGAAGCCCTGGATGTAGGCCGTGCTTTGGTACTCGGGGCGCAGCGCGCGGATCTTGTCGAGCATCGGCGCCTTGGCCGAGGTGTCGTAGTAGTAGCGGTAGGGCATGACGCCCATGAAGCCGTCGCCGGCCTCGCCCATCTTCATGACCGTGGAGCTGTCCATGGTCCAGAAGGTGCCCATCCACTTGCTGGTCATGCCCATCTGCTTGCCCTGGGTGATGAACTCGGGGATCGGCGCGAGGATGTAGCCGTGGAAGATCGTGTAGTCGGGCGCGGCGCGGCGCAGCTTGATGACCTCGGTGGACACGTCCACGCTGCCGGCCGGCGTCATGATCTTGACCGGCACCGAGAGGCCGAGCTTCTTGGCCAGCGCTTCGCTCGACTCGATCGGGTCGCGGCCGAACTCGGAGTCGGAATAGACGAAGGCCACCTTGGCGCCGGGTTTCTCCTTGGCGATGTGCTTGAGCAGGATGCCGAACATCTCGGTGTAGTCGGGGCCAACCAGGAACTGGTGCGGGTACTTCTTCGGGTCGTTCAGCTCGGTGGCGAACGAGGCGCCGGTCATCAGCATGCTGCCGCTGCGCTGCAGTTCGGGGTTGATGGTCTTGGAGAACGCGGTCGAGTCGCCGTAGTAGAGGTTGACCTTGTTTTGGCTGGTGATCTTCTTGTAGGCGGCCACCGAGACATCGACCTTGTAGCCGGTATCCTCGGGCACGTAGCGGAGTTTCCTGCCCTTGATGCCGCCGGCGTCGTTGACCATCTTCACGTAGTCGGCCATGCCGGCATTGATGCCCACGCCGGCAAACGCGAACACGCCCGTCATGGGAATCGAGCCGCCGATGACGATGTCTTCGCCGCCGGCCTGGGCATGCGCGGCCAGCGGTGTGGCCAGGGCGGCGCCGGCGGCCAGCAGCAGCGAGCGGCGGCGCTGGGAGGTCAGGGTCTTGTGCATGCTTGTCTCCTTGGGGTGGTCACGATGTCAATGTCCGGCAGCACCCCCGCTAGTTGCGGAACGGCCACAGGTGGAAAAAGCGGCGAATGCGCCGCCACACTTCTGCGAGCCCCTGCGGCTCGAACACCAGAAAACCGATGATCAACAGGCCAAAGACGATGGTGCGCACGGGCGAGAGGAACACCGTCAGTTCGGTGCCGCCGGGCAGCAGGTCGACGACAAGCTTGAGCAGCTCGGGCACCATGGTCATGAACACCGCGCCCAGCACCGCGCCAAGGATGGTGCCCATGCCGCCGACGATGATGGCGGCGAGAAAGAAGATCGACATCAAGAGCGGAAAGCTCTCGGGCGTGACGACGCGGAAGAAGTAGGCCCACAGCCCGCCCGCGACGCCCGCATAGAACGACGAGAGGCCGAACGACAGCAGCTTGTAGCGCAACAGCGGTATGCCCAGCACCTCGGCCGAGATGTCGCGGTCGCGGATCGCGATGAAGGCGCGGCCCACGCGCGTGCGAAACAGGTTGGCCGCGCCCAGCAGCATGAGCAGCGTGACCGGCACGATCACCCAGTAGAGCCGGAACGAGGTGTCCAGCGCCTCGCCAAACAGCGTGGCCGGCGGCACCGTCAGGCCCGCGGTGCCGCCCGTGAACGCCAGGTTGGCGAACAGGAAGTGCGCGATGAACGAGGCGGCGATGGTGGCAATGGCCAGGTACAGACCCTTGACGCGCAGCGACGGAATGCCGACCACCAGGCCGCCGAGCATGGCGACCAAGCCGCCCGCGAGGAGGTTGAGCAGGAACGGCGTGCCCAGGCGCAGTTCCAGGATCGCCACGGTGTAGGCGCCCAGGCCCATGAAGGCCGCCTGGCCCAGGCTCACGAGGCCGGTGTAGCCGGTGAGGATGTTGAGTCCGGTGCTGCTCGCGACATTGATGCTGACCAGGCACGCGAGGTACATCCAGTAGTCGCTGGCCATGAACGGAAACAGCACCAGCAGCGCGGCGCCCACGGCGAGCCACAGCTTCTGCGTGCGCGAGTCGAACAGCGCCGCGTCGGCGGTGTAGCTTTCCTTGAGGGTTCCGATGCGCATCAGCGCTCTCCTGGTGCTGTGCGGTGGAAGGGGGCGCGCATCGGGGTCACAGCCTTTCGATGTCGCGCGTGCCGAACAGCCCATAGGGGCGCAGCATCAGCACCACCACGAGCACGATGAAGGTGGCCAGCAGCTTGTAGGCGCCGCCCAGGTAGCTGCCCGCCAGCGCCTCGACGAGGCCAATGAACAGGCCGCCGAGCAGCGCGCCGAGCACGCTGTCGAGCCCGCCGACGATGACCACCACCAGCACCGACAGGCCGAACACGCCCATCGACGAGGAGATGCCGCCGATCGAGCCGACGATGATCCCGGAGACGGCGGCGATCATGCTGGAGGCCACCCAGGCGAGCGAGAACACGCGCGGCACGTGGATGCCCACCGAGTAGGCGGCGCCCTGGTCGCTGGCGGTGGCGCGCAGCGCGACGCCGCCGCGCCAGAAGCGGAACACCAGCAGCACGGCGGCGATGAACACCAGCGCGATCGTGGCGCCCCAGAACACCTTGGGTGCGAGGAAGGCGTCGCCGACCATGATGGGCTGCGCCGGCATGAAGTCGGGCAGGCGGCGCTGGTCGGCGGTCCAGATCAGCTCGACCAGGCCGACGAGCACCGAGCCCAGGCCCACGGTGACCATGAAGACCGAGATCGGTGGCTCGCCCAGCAGCGGCCGGATCATGGTGCGCTCGACCACGGCGCCGAGCAGGCCCGAGCCGAGCACCGCCGCCGGAATCGCCAGCCACAGCGGCAGCGCGAACGTGGCGGCGAAGGTGAAGAACAGGTAGGCGCCGACCATCAGCAGCTCGCCGATGGCGATGTTGACCACGCGCGTGGCCTTGTAGACCATGACGAAGGCGAGCGCCGCGAGCGCATAGAGCCCGCCGCCGGACAGGCCGGTGAGGCAGATCTCGAACAGGTAGGCCCAATCCATCACGGCACCCCTGCGGTGGCCTGGAACCTGCGGCGCAGGTCGCCCACATCGCCCGAGCCCAGGTAGGCGCGGTTGACTTCGGGGTCGGCCTGCACCTCGGCGGGCGCGCCCTGGGCGATGACTTGGCCGAAGTTGAGCACCGCCACGTGGTCCGACAGGTCCATCACCATGCCCATGTCGTGCTCGACCATGAGCACCGTCACGCCCCACTCGGCGCGCACGTCGAGGATGAAGCGTGCCATGTCCTCGGTCTCTTCGCGGTTCATGCCGGCCACGGGCTCGTCGAGCATCAGGATCTGCGGCTGCATGGCCAGCGCGCGCGCCATCTCGACGCGCTTTTGCAGGCCGTAGGGCAGGGCCGAGACTGGGGCGTGGCGGATGTGGTCGATCTCGAGGAAATCGATGATGCGCTCCTCGATGTCGGCGCGCAGCTGCGCCTCCTCGCGGCGCGCGCGGCCCAGGTAGAGCAGCGCATCGAGCACATTGGTTTTCAGGTGCGCGTGGCGCCCGAGCTTGATGTTGTCGAGCACCGTCATGCCGCGGAACAGCGCGATGTTCTGGAAGCTGCGGCCCAGGCCCAGCCTCGCGCGCTGCGGCGCCGGCACGCGCGTGATGTCCTGGCCGCGGAAGCGGATGGTGCCGGCGCTGGGCCGGTAAAAGCCCGAGATGGTGTTGAACAGCGAGGTCTTGCCGGCGCCGTTGGGGCCGATCACGGCGGTGATGGAGCCGCTCTGCACACCGAAGCCGACGCCGCCCAGGGCACGCACGCCGCCAAAGGCCAGCGTGAGGCCATCGACCTGCAGCAAGGGTGCGGCCACCGGGCCGCCATTGGGGGGTGTCTCCATCGGTCTTTTTATGCGGGTTTGTGCGAACCGGAAGGGGCTCTACTTGTCCGTAGACTGTTTACTCGCGAGTAGAGTTTGTGTCCTGTCCCTGCCTTCGGGCATCCGAACTTACCCGCAGACGCGCCCACCATGCCCACCCGAAAACCCCGCGCCCCGCACGCCCCGCCCGCCTCGCCCTGGGCGCATGCGTCCGACCGCGAACTGCAGCGCCAGGCCAAGCGCGACGCGGTGCTGCAGGCCGGCGCGCAGCTGTTCAACGAGCGCGGCTTCCACGCCACGTCGCTCGACGACATCGCCGCGCGCCTGCACGTGAGCAAGCCGACGCTCTACTACTACGTCAAGAACAAGGACCAGATCCTGATCGAGTGCGTGCGCCAGGGCCTGGAGATGACCATCGCGGGCATCGAGGCCTCGCGCGCGGCAGGCGGCCAGGCGGTCGACCAGCTGATGGCCTGCATGCGCGTGTATGCGCGCATCGTCACCATGGATTTCGGCATGTGCATCATCCGCGTCGGCGATGAGGAGCTGCCGCCGGACAGCCGCAAGGAGCTGCGCCGCCTGAAGGCCGAGATCGACCATGCGTTTCGCCGCTTGGTCGCCGCTGGCGTGGCCGAGGGGTCGCTCGCGCCCTGCGACCCGAAGATGACGGCCTTCGTGATCGCCGGTGCCATCAGCTGGATTGGGCGCTGGTACCGGCCCGGCGGCGAATACACGCCTGAGCAGATCGCCGAGCAGTGCATCGCCACGCTCTGCGACGGCGTGCTGCGGCGGCCGGACGTGGCGCGCGTGGCACCTCGGACGCGCAAGGCAACAGCTACCTCCAAAAAGTGACCGGTTTGCACGCCGTAATTTACGTTCAGGGCGTTTCAGTCGGAAACTAAACAGGGCATGAGTCGGTAAATATCGTTTTGAGATTGATATTCCGGGGACTGTGCTTGCCGGTATCAGGCCACTGCCTGGCGTAGTTCGAATGCCTCCAGCGTCGAGAACAGGCGTTCCACATTCGCCGCGTCAAAAACCCCCTCGGGCCCTTGGGAGTGGATGTCGGTGAATGGCGAGGCATACAGTCGGTTCGCTGGCATGGCGCCGTGCTCGGTCAGGTGCTGCACGATCTCGTCAATGAACTGCAACTGGCTGGCGTTGGCCGTGCCCGTGGCAATCAAGTCGGCAAATGCAGCCGTAGCGGCCTCGCGGTCCAGGCCTACCAGAGAGCGGATAAATAACGCTAGGCTGGCGTGAATGGCACGGGCACGTGCAATATCTTCGTCGGTGCCTCCTGCTTCGTGCAGCAGGGCTTCCAGCTCCTGCAGGTCGGCAGCGGTCAGGGGTTGGTTGCGCCGCAGCTTGTGCAGCGCCAGTCGGTCTTCGTGGGCGCGCAAAAACACCTTGGCCTTGGCGCGGAAGCGCTCAAAGTCCACCGCACTGGTAACCAAGGGCAATTCCACTTCGGCGGTTTCGCCGATGGCATCTTCAAAGTCGGTATAGAACACCTTGCGGCCGCTTTTCTCGATGAGCTTGATGAGGCTGCGCAGCTTGCGCCGCGCCTGCTCCAGCATAGGCAAGGTCACGTACTGCCACCACTCGTCGCCCGCCATGGCTTCGATCAGCAGCAGGTGCTCGCGCACGCTGGGCACGTTGGCCAGCTCCAGCAGGCTGCTTGCCAGTTGCTGCACCTTGGTTTGCAGTCGGGCCAGTGCGGGTTCGCTGCGCAGCAGAGCCAGCTGGGTGTTCAGCAGCAGGGCGTCAAAGCGCTTGGCGTCTTCGTCGTCATCGCGCACCGCCGTGGGCAGGCCCGACAGGTGCGTGGACACCTCGCTCAGTTGTTCGGCCGTGAGGCGCTTCCATGCGTCAATTTGTGCCCAGGTTTCGACCCAGCGACGCTGCGGGCGCACCACAAAGTTGTCCAGCGACATGCCAGCCACCATGCTGTGCAGCAGCGCAGCCGTGTCGCGGCGGATGGCGGCTTCGGTCAGCACGGGCGATTGCTGCGCCTCTTCGGCCACGCGGTGGCCCTGCTCTTGTGTTTGCTGGCGCTGGTCCAGCAGACCGACCAGTTCCAGCCGCGCATTGAACAGCCGCTGCGACAGTGGCTGCGCCAGCGCGCCTGCGCTGCCTTCGAGCTCCTGGCTGAAAAACTCCAGGTTCTCGCAGAAGTCGAAGATGAAGAAGTCTTTCTTGTCCTGCCCCGGCCCATACAGCTCTTTGCACAGCCGCGTGCCGCGCCCCACCATCTGCCAGAACTTGGCCTTGGAGCGCACGATTTTGAAGAACACCAGGTTCACCACCTCGGGCACGTCGATGCCGGTGTCCAGCATGTCCACCGAGATGGCGATGTGCGGCGCGCGGTCTTTCTGCGCAAACGCGTCGATGAGCGACTGCGCGTATTCGGTCTTGAAGGTGATGGTGCGCGCAAATTCGCCCCGGAGTTCCGGGTAGTTCGCGTCAAAGCGCTCCTGGATGAACTCGGCGTGCCGCTGGTTCTTGGCAAAGACGATGGTCTTGCCCAGCCGGTCGCCGCCCGCCACCTTGTGGCCGCGCTCTCTCAGCAGGGCCAGCATCTTGTCCACCGTATCGGTGTTGAACAGCCACTGGTTCACCGCCTCGGCGCTCACCTCGTCAGGCGCTTCGCCGCCTTCCTCGTCCCACTCCAGCGCATCCCACTGGTCTTTTTCGTCGTCGCTCAGCTCGTCATAGCGAATGCCCTGGCGCTGGAATTTCAGCGGCACAGAGATAGCCCGGGGCGGCGCCAGGTAGCCCTCGGCAATCGCGTCATCCAAGCCATAGGCATCGGTGGGCACGCCGCTTTCCAGGCCAAACAGGCTGTACGTGTTGCGGTCGATCTCGTCCTTCGGCGTGGCCGTCAGGCCCACCAGCAAGGCGTCGAAGTAGCTGAAGATGGCGCGGTACTTCTGGTAGATGGAGCGGTGTGCTTCGTCCACCACGATCAGGTCAAAGTGCCCCACGCCAAAGCGGCGCTGCGCGCCCTCGTTGATGAGACCCATCATCGTGGGGTAGGTCGATACGTACACCCGCCCCTCCGTGGCGCGGTCGGTCACCAGGTTCACGGGGGCGGCGTCGGGCAGGTGGGCCTTGAAGGCATTCACCGCCTGGTTCACCAGCGCCACCCGGTCGGCCAGGAACAGCACGCGCTTGACCCAGTTGGCGCGCATGAGCAAATCCACCAGCGCAATCACCGTGCGTGTCTTGCCTGCGCCAGTGGCCATCACCACCAGCGCCTTGCGGTGCTGGTCGCGCTCAAAGGTTTCGGCAATGCGGCGAATGGCGCGCTGCTGGTAATGGCGCTCCACAATGCCCGCCGCAATGGGCAACGCTGCCAGCGGCTTGCGCGTGGTGCGGCGCTGGGCCATCAATTCCAGCTCGTCCCTGGTGTGAAAGCCTTGCACCGGGCGCGGCGGGCTGGTGGTGTCGTCCCACATCCAGTGTTCGTAGCCATTGGTGCCGTAGATCACGGGGCGGTGGCCGGTGCTTTTTTCCAGACAGTCGGCGTACAGGCGGGCCTGCTGCTCGCCCTCCTTGGCGCTGCGGCGGGTGCGCTTGGCTTCCACAATGGCCAGGGGCAATTCGCCACTCCACAGCACGTAGTCCACAAAGCCTTTGCCTTCGCCGTTCGGCATGCCTTGTACTTGAAACTCGCGGTCGCGCGGCTGGCCGAGCGCCCAGCCAGCTTCCTTGAGCAGCAGGTCAATGAACAGGTCGCGCGTGGCGGCCTCGTTGTAGTCGTGCGTTGTGGCAGGCTGCGCGGCGTTGGCGGCCTTGGCGGCGGCAATCTCGGCGCGGTAGCGGGCCAGCTCCGCGTCTAGCGCGGCATTGCGGGTGGCTGCTTCGCGCAGTGCGGCGTCGCGCTCTGCCAAGGCTTGGGCTTGCTTGGCCAGTGCCTCTTGCGCTGCCGCCTGGGCGGCGCGGCTGGCAGCCTGCTCATGGGCCGTATCGATAGAGGCAGGCCGGGGCAGCAGTTCAACGCGAAACTGCAGCGCCGCAGCGGGCCGGTCGGCCACCCGGCGTGCGTAGTGCTGCGCCAGCCAGAAGCCCACATGGAAAAGCTCGCGCAGCGCGGCCAGGGCGTCCTGCGGCGGCACCGGGCGGGCGTGGTGCACGGCCTGGTTGCCCAAGCGGCGGATCACATCCATCTTGGCGTGGATGGACGGACCTACCAGCTGCTGAAAGCTGGGCTCGAACAAGAACGCCGACAGATCGGCCTTGTACGGCATGCGCAGGCTGCCACCCCGGCCCCCTTCGGCCTGGTACAGCCAGGCCACCGCCAGCTCCAGCGTGCGGCGGGCATAAAAGCAGGCGGTGCGCGGGTCGGCATGGGCTGCCGCCTCGGCACGGCGGGCTTCGGCCAGCAGGTCAGGCCAGTCGGGTTGCAGGAAGGCGAAGTTCGATGGGGCGCTGCTCACGGGGACTCCCTCTTTGTCATCCAGTCACTGGTACCCAACCCGTTACGGCAGTGGGTCTAAACGGCTATCTAAAGCCCTGTATAGGGACGTTTGCTTTAAACAGCTTATATAAGTCATTGTTTTTGAACAATATTTTTGTTCTCTAAAGCGCTGCTAAAGACTTTTATGCGTTATTGCAACCCAGCGGGCCCAACGGCGCTCGCCTTTCAGCGCCAGTTTGTTTTCTGCCCGCAACTCCAGCAAAAGCCCCCGCAGAACGCTTGCAGAGAGCGTGGGCAGCACCTGCTGCAGTTCTGACATGGGAGCGCCCTGTTCGCCCTGTTTCATCACATGCTTCAGCAGAAGCGCCTTGTTCGTGTCCCGGTCCAGGCCGCGTTGGCGGGTATAGGTACCTTTGGCACCCAAGGATGCATACAGGGCTTCCGAGAGCATGTAGCGGGTGCCTCGGCCCCTGCCCATGGACTCGACGGCGCCCGCGGCCATCAGGCCGGGCAAGCGTTCTTTCAATGCGGGGCTGGGCGTTTTTCCCTGCTCCAGGCATTCCAGCGCCAGATAGTCCAGCGTCGAAAAACTGCGCAGCGTCTCTTCCCCCAGCCGCTCCATGAACCGCACAAACGCCGGATTGCGCACGCCGCCCTCCAGCGTCAGCCGCACCTCGTGCGCGGCGGTGCCCGCAAAGCTGGGCAGGGGCTTGCCCTGGCGCACGGCGCTTTCCATCATCAGGTTCAGGCCTTGGCCAGATCGTTCGATCAGCCCGCAGCGCCCCAGCGCTTCGGCCAAGCGGCGATTGCGCGGGTATTGCTGGTCAATGATGTTCTCGGGCGTGATGCCGGGTGGCAGGCCGCCGGGGCTCACCACCTCCAGCCGCTTGGCAAACTGGCGCACAAAGATTGAGCCGCCCAAACGGTAGTCGCGGTGCGCCACTGCGTTCAGGATGGCCTCGCGCACGGGCACCTCGTCAAACGTGGGCAAGTCCATGCGAAAGAAATCGTCCTGGTAACTCTGCCGGTCGTTGCGCAGGTTGATCTTTTTCCACAGCGCGTCTTGCCAGGCAAAAAAGCCTGCGCGGTATTCCTCCCGGTCGGCCGCCGGGCCAGCGGCTTCGGACGAGCGGTATTCAAACACCAGCTCGGCCTGCGCCAGCCACCGCGTCAGGCCCGCGCGTGTGCCAAACAGGATGAGCGCCGCATAGCTCACCTGGTCGCCCTCCACCAGCAACTCGGCGTCGCGCAGCGTTTGGAGGTCGCTCAGTTCGTGCCTGCGCAGGTCGCCGCTCTTTTTGGCCCAGCGTTCGCGGAAGAGGGCAATGGATTCCGGCTCCAGGTCGGCCAACGTGGTTCCGGGGCAAGGCTGGGCTGAAAAGTCGGGGCCTGTTTCGGCAAACATTGCCCTCAGCTCCTGGCCGCTGAGGGCTGCCAGGTCGTCGCCCACACGCTTGAAGTAGCGGCCATCAATCTCCCACGCCGTGCCCGGCAGGCGTGGCGGAACATGAACGATCACCACGCGCCCTTCGGGCAGCAGCAGCTCTTCCACCGGAATACGATGCCCCAGCCGCTGGTGCAGGCCCGCCTCGGTGCGGCCCGGGTCGTCAAATGCCTGGGTGCCCACAATGCGCCGGGGCCGCTTGTCCGTCACGCCCAGCACCATGGTGCCGCCGCCCTCGTTGGCCAGGGCCACGCAGTACTTGAGCAGCTTTTCAAAGTCGTAGCGCTGCTTGGCCTCTTTGAACTCCAGGCGCTGGCCTTCGGGTTCAAGCAGCCATTGTTGAAGCTGGGCGACGGAGGTGGGCATAGTGTGGCAACCGTGTGCAGGGTTAAAGCTGCCCCGCAAACGCCTGCTGCTGCAGTGAGGCAAACAGCGCATCGAGCGCGGCCAGGGCGCGGCGGTGGGTGGCTTTGAGGGCTTCGATGGAGGCTATGCGGATGGCGAAGGATTGTTCTAGCGCATCACCAGGCCTTGGGATTCGGATGCTCTGCAGGCCTTGAGCGTCCAATCGGTTTGTGCCGTGACCTGCTTCTGAAACCTTCTCAAGAACGAATCCTGACTGGCTGCGCAAGCATGCTGCCAAGAACTGACTGTTGACGGGTTGTTTGCTGTCGGTGCCTGCGGGGTAGATGCGCACGGGCTGCGTCTTGAGGCACAGGGCCTTGTTTTCTTCGCGCGTCTGGTCGCTGTCGAGGCCGCGCAGAAAGAGCAAGTAGGTGATTTGCTCGATGACTTCAAGCGGGTTGGCGATGCCGCCAGACCAGAACGCGTTCCAGACCTGGTCGACTTTGTTTCTCAATTCACCGGTAAGCATGGGGGCGGGGCAGGGTTTGCAGAGGAAAGCCTGCGAGTCTGCCATGTGCCTGCAACCTCGCGGTGCGCAAGGCTGCGCTGTCAGAAAAGTGAGCTGTCTGCGCTCGTTGTGTCTGCGTTTCAGATGGTTTTGCCTTTGAAAGGCAATAGACGCTGGCGTTACAAGCTATTGTTTCGAGAGTGCCCGTCGCCGCGCGGGCACGGATGAGGGCGCCGCCGCTAGGTCGTCGAGGATCGGGCAGTCGGGCCGGTCGTCGCCGTGGCAGCACTGCACCAGCGAATGCAGCGTGCGCTGCATGGCCTGCATGTCGGCAATGCGCTGGCTCAGGCCGTCGATGTGTGCCTGGGCGATGCGCTTGACGCTGGCGCTGGTGCGTGCGCGGTCCTGCCACAGGCCCAGCAGCGTGGCGATCTCGTCCATGGAAAAGCCCAGGTCGCGCGCGCGGCGGATGAAGCGCAGCGCGTGCACGTCGGCCTCGGTGTATTGGCGGTAGCCACTGTCGGTGCGCGCCACGGCGGGCAGCAGGCCAAGCGTTTCGTAGTGGCGCAGCATGCGCGCCGAAACGCCGGCGCGTTGCGCCGCCACGCCGATGGAGACGGGCCAGCCGTGGGCGGCGGCCGCCGTCATGGCGCGACCTGGTAGCCCTCTTCGGCGATGGCGGCGGCCAGGGCCTCGCGGGGCTGTGGGCTGTCGATGTCCACGCGGTTGTGGGCGCGGTCAATCTGCACCACGGCGTGCGGGTCGAGTTCTTGTACGGCCTGGGTGACGGCGCGTTCGCAGTGGCCGCAGGTCATGCCCTGTACTTCAAATTGGTGCTGCATGTTTGCCTTTCAGGGGTTGGCAATGGGAAGGGGAATAGGACAGGCTGCATCATGAACCTTGACGCCATGGCAAGGTCAAGCCATGGCAATGGTTTGCCATTTTTGCCCGGCGCTTGACCTTGCCATGGCGTCAGGGTTTAGGGTAGCTGCCATGAACACCACCACGCTTTCCCCAGCCACCGAAGAAATCGATCTGGCCATCGGCGGCATGACCTGCGCCAGTTGCGTCGGCCGCGTCGAGCGCGCGCTGCGCAAGGTGCCGGGCGTGCAGGACGCCACCGTCAACCTGGCGACCGAGTCGGCGCGCATCCGCTATGCGGTGCCCGCAGGCAGCGACGTGCCGGGCGACGCGCTGCTGCGCCGCGCCGTGCGCAACGCGGGCTACGCACCGCTCACGCCGGCCGCCGCGCAGGCGCGCGAAGACGGCGCCTCTCCCTGGGCCGGCTTTGCGCCCGTGGCCCTCGGGCTGCTGCTGTCGGCGCCGCTGGTGCTGCCCATGCTGGGCGACCTGTTTGGCCAGCACTGGATGCTGCCGGCCTGGGCGCAGTTCGTGCTGGCGACGCCGGTGCAGTTCATCCTGGGCGCGCGCTTCTACAGGGCCGGCTGGCATGCGGCGCGCGCGCTGTCGGGCAACATGGATTTGCTGGTGGCGATCGGTACCAGCGCGGGCTGGGGGCTGTCGGTGTGGCTGTGGCTCACGGCGCCCGCGGGGCAGGCGCCGCACCTGTACTTTGAAGCGTCGGCCGTGGTGGTCACGCTGGTGCTGCTGGGCAAGTGGCTCGAAACCCGCGCCAAGCACCAGACCACGGCGGCCATCCGCGCGCTGCACGGGCTGCGGCCCGATGTGGCACATCTGCTGGGCAAGGGCGGCGAGGTCGATGTGCCGGTGGCCGAGGTGCTGGTCGGCGACCGCCTGGTGGTGCGCCCCGGCGAACGCTTTCCGGTCGATGGCGTGCTGCTCGACGGCGACACGCAGGTGGACGAGTCGATGCTGACCGGCGAGCCGCTGCCCGTGGCCAAGGAAGCGGGGGCGGCGCTCACGGGCGGATCGATCAACGGCGAGGGCCGCGTGGTGCTGGAGGTGCGCGCGGTGGGCGCCGAGACGGTGCTCGCGCGCATCATCCGCCTGGTCGAGGACGCGCAGGCCGCCAAGGCGCCGATCCAGCGGCTGGTGGACCAGGTCTCGAACGTGTTCGTGCCGATGGTGCTGCTGGTGGCGCTGGCCACGCTGCTGGGCTGGCTGTATTGGCCAGGGGCCGGCGTGGGCTTGGAGGTGGCGCTGGTCCGCGCCGTGGCGGTGCTGGTGATTGCCTGCCCCTGCGCGCTCGGGCTGGCGACGCCAGCGGCCATCATGGCGGGCACGGGCGTAGCGGCCCGGCACGGCATCCTGATCAAGGACGCGCAGGCGCTGGAGCTGGCGCACCAGGTCGACACGGTGGCCTTCGACAAGACCGGCACGCTGACCGTGGGCCAGCCGCGTCTGACCGCGTTCCAGGTGGAACCGGGCCAGCAGGGTGGGGACGACGAGGCGGCCGTGCTCGCGGCCGTGGCGGCGGTGCAGAGCGGCAGCGAACACCCGCTGGCGCGCGCGGTGGTGCAGGCGGCGCAGGCGCGCGGCCTGGCTGTGGCAGCGCCGGACGCGGTGCGCGCCGTGCCGGGGCGCGGCACCGAAGGCGAGGTCGGCGCGCGCAGCTACCTGGTGGGCAGCCTGCGCTGGATGCAGGAGCTCGGGGTGGACCTGGCCGCGCTGGGCACGCGTGCCCAGGCCTGGCAAAACGCGGGCGCCACCGTCTCCGTGGTGGCCGAACGCAGCGCGCAGGGTCTGGCGGTGCGCGCCCTGATGGCCTTTGGCGACGAACCCAAGCCCGGCGCGCGCGAGGCGCTGGCGCTGCTGCGCGGCCGGGGTCTGCGCACCGTGATGATTTCGGGCGACAACCGCGGCGCGGCCGAGGCCATGGCACGGCGCCTGGGGCTGGACCCGGCCGCGGACGAGGTGCGCGCCGAGGTGCTGCCGGGCGACAAGGCGGCGCAGGTGAGGGCGCTGCAGCACGGAGAGGGGGAGGCCGGGCAGGGTGGCCAGCGCCGCACGGTGGCGATGGTGGGCGACGGCGTCAACGACGCGCCGGCGCTGGCCGCCGCCGATGTCGGCATGGCGATGGGCAACGGCACCGATGTGGCCATGCACGCGGCCGGCATCACGCTGATGCGCGGCGACCCGGCGCTCGTGGCCGCGGCGCTCGACATCTCGCACCGCACGGTCGCCAAGATCCGGCAAAACCTGTTCTGGGCCTTTGCCTACAACGTGGCCGGCATTCCGCTCGCGGCGCTTGGCTACCTGAGCCCGGTCGTGGCCGGGGCGGCGATGGCGCTGAGTTCGGTCAGCGTGGTGACCAATGCGCTGCTGCTGAAAAAATGGCGCATGTGACAACTACGTAACGTGAACACGCGAAAGGTCTGGCAAACTGCAACGTTTTGTTGCACTTGCCGCCGGCTGGGCGGCAAGGCGCTTTGTCTCTACCACGAGGAAGTTTCACCATGTCGGTTTATGCGCTCATGCGGCAGTTCACCATCCGTTTTCGCATGCTGGGGGCCATCGCGGTCGTGCTGGTCCTGCTGAGCCTGCTGGGCGGCGCGGGCATGCTGGGCATGTCCCGCATCCAGTCCATGAGCGAGGATTTTGTCGCGCACTCGTTTGCCAAGGTCGGCTACCTGGGTGAACTGCGCGGGCACATGGGTGCGGTGCGCCAGCACGAGAAGGACATGATCATCGCGTACGAGCGCCCCGAGCACGTGCAGAAGGCCCATGCGCAGTGGCTTGCCGGCCTGGACCTGGCGGACAAGACCGCCGAGCGCTTCGTGCAGGCCAGCAACGCCGCCGATGCCGCCACGGCGCGCGGCATCGCGCAGCGCCTGCAGTCCTACCGCGACCAGTTCGCCCATGTGGCGCGGCAGCTCGAGGCGGGCGGCTACGACACCGCGACCATTGCCAACCGCATGAGCGCCAAGGCCGTGGCCGAATTTGCCGAGGCCGACAAGCTGATGGCCAAGCTCCAGGCCGACCTGCGCAACGAGGTGGATGCGGTGGTGGCCGAACAGGGGGCGGTGTCGGTGCAGACGCTGTGGCTGTTTGCGCTGGCGGTGCTGCTCACCGTGGTGGTGGTGGTGCCGCTGACGCTGCTGAACATGCAGTCGATCTGCCGCCCGCTGGTCGAAGCCCAGCGCATGGCGCGTGCCATTGCCGGAGGCGACCTGTCGCAGCCGATTGCGGCCCAGGGCAAAGACGAGGTGGCCGACCTGCAGCGTGCGCTGTCGGACATGCAGCAGGGCCTGGGCGCGCTGGTCGCGCAGGTGCGCGACGCCAGCGGCAGCATTGCGATTGCAAGCCAGGAAATCGCCACGGGCAACCAGGACTTGTCGGCGCGCACCGAGCAGACCGCCAGCAACGCGCAGGAGGCCGTGGCCTCGCTGTCGCAGCTCACCGTGACGGTGCAGCAGACGGCGTCGTCCTCGCAGACGGCCAACCAGCTTTCGGTGTCGGCCTCGGGCACGGCCACGCGCGGCGGCACTGTGGTGCAGCAGGCGGTGGCCAGCATGCACGAGATCTCGGCCTCGAGCCGCAAGATCGCCGACATCATCGGCCTGATCGATTCGATCGCCTTCCAGACCAACATCCTGGCGCTCAACGCCGCGGTCGAGGCGGCGCGCGCGGGCGAGCAGGGCCGCGGCTTCGCCGTGGTGGCCAGCGAGGTGCGCAGTCTGGCGCAGCGCCTGTCGCAGGTGGTGCAGCAGTTCCGCCTGGGCGAAGACCGGGGCGGGGCGCAGGCCGCTCTGGCACTGGCCCCCGTCCAGGACGTGGCACGGGTCGGGCGCGCCACGCCGCAGCTGACCGGTTGAAATCAGAGCGGCTTCCGCCCTTTCTTAACCGTCGCGCCCGGCAATGAGCACGGCGTTCGTGCCGCCGAAGGCGAACGAGTTGGACAGGGCGTAGAGCAGGTCTGCTGCGGGGCGTGCCGCCCCCTGCACGAGGTCCAGCGCAAAGTCCGGATCGGCGGCCCGCAGATGCGCTGTGGGCGGCAGGCGCCGTTGCTCCAGTGCGCGCAGCACGGCCACCAATTCCACCGCACCCCCGCACCCAGCAAATGCCCGTGGATGGCCTTGGTGGAGCTTACGGCGGTGCTGTTGCCAAACACGCTGGCAATGGACTGCGCTTCTGCCGCATTGGCTGTCGCAATTGGTCGCGTAGCCGGCCATGAACAGTGGGGACTGCGCACCGCGCTCGCATGGGCTTCGGACTTCAGCACCAAGGCCGCCGCGTCTTCGTCCAGCGCAAAACCCGCGCGATCGGCCGAGAATGGCCGGCAGATGCCCGAGGCGTCCTCGCTGCTGCGCAGTGGCGACAGCACGCGCATGCCCACGTCGATCCAGCCATGCGCGGATGGCACGCAACGCTTCGCCCCCGACGGCGGCCGAAGAGGCACAGGCGCAGTCATAGATGAGCGCGGCCCCTTGAGCGCCAAGGTGCAGGGCCAGCTCGGCTGCGGTGGCGTTGGGCATGGTGGTGGGCCGCATGCAGCGTTGCGCCTGGAAGGTGGTCTCGAAGCTGGCTGCGCTGCAGTCGGTGCAGGGCGCGACGTCTGGACCTGCATGTCGGGGTCGAACGAATTAGCCCGCAATGCGCGGTGCACAGACCGCACACCCGGCGGCGCGCAGAGCATGCTGCACCGACAGCAGCTCGTCCGACGTACTGCACAGGCCATGCAGCAACAGCACGGCCGTGTCGTGTGCCCGTGGTCCGGGCTGCTCGGCGGTCATGCCGTGGCTGCGGGGGTGGTCGTGCATGGTGCAGCCGCCTTGCGCGGCGAGAACCAGGCCACATACAGCGCCGGCAGCACGATCAGCGTCAGCAGCGTGGCCGTGACCAGACCGCCGATCACCACAATGGCCAGCGGCCGCTGCGTCTCCGATCCGATCTCGTGCGACAAGGCCATCGGCAGCAGGCCGAGCGCAGCCAGCATGGCCGTCATCAGCACCGTGCGCAGGCGCTGCATGGAGCCTTGGCGCACCGCCTCGACGACACCCATGCCGCCGGCCTGCAGCTGCTGGTACACCGACAGCATCACCACGCCGTTGAGCACGGCCTGACCGGACAGCGCGATGAAGCCGATGGCCGCCGATACCGACAGCGGAATGCCGAAGATCCACAGTGCGACGAAGCCACCGAGCAGGGCCAGAGGCACGTTGATCAGCACCAGCGAGGCGGTCTTGAAGGATTTGAACGCATCGAACAGCAGTACGAAGATCAGCAGCAGCGAGATTGGCACCACCACCGACAGGCGCTTCATGGCACGTTCCTGGTTTTCAAATTCGCCCGACCAGTTGAGCTGGTAGGTGGACGGAATCGTCACGTTCTTGGCGACACGGTCCTTCATGTCAGCGACCACCGAGCCCATGTCGCGGCCGGCGATAAAGATGCCGATGGCCGTGGTGCGGCGCCCGGCTTCGCGGGCGATGTTCATGGCGCCCGTACCTTCGTGGATGCGCGAGACGGCGCCGAGCGTCACATAGCCGCCATCCGGCGTGGCGATCGGCGTGCGCGGCAGGTTGGCAATGACGCGCTCGTCCTTGGGCAGGCGCACGGCGACGGCGAACTTGCGCTCGCCCTCCCAGAGACTGGTGGCGGCCTTGCCCGCGAGGGCGGCTTCGATCACATCCTGGATGTCGCTCACATTGAGGCCGTAGCGTGCGGCGCGATCTCGGTCGATGTCGATCAGCAACTGCGGCACCTGGCCATCGCGGTCGATCTCGGCGCGCGCCACGCCCTGCACCTGCTTGATCTCTCGGGCAATGTCGTCGGTGATGCGCTTCATTTCCGCGAGGTCGTCGCCTGCGAGCTTGATCACGATCTGGCCCTTGATCTGCGAGATCGATTCGAGCACGTTGTCGCGGATCGGCTGCGAGAACGCCGGGTCGATGCCGGGGAGGGCCGACAGCGCGCGGCCCATCTCCTCGGTGATCTTCTCGCGCGTCATGCCCTTGCGCCATTGGTCCTCGGGCTTCACGTCAACGAAGATCTCGGCCATGGAGATGGTCTTGGGGTCGGTGCCGTCCTCGGGCTGGCCGGCCTTGGACACCGTGGTGTTGACCTCGGGCACCGACAGCAGCGCCTGGCGCGCCATGCGCAGGATGCGCGTCGCCTCTTCGCTCGACACGTTGGGCGAGAGTGCGAAGTTGACCCAGGTCGTGCCCTCGTTGAGTTCGGGCAGGAATTCCGAGCCCAGGCGCGAGGCCACGACGCCCGACAGGCCGAACGCCACCAGCGCAATCACCATCACCTTGCGGCGGTTGACCAGGGCCCACTCGAGCACGGGCGCATACAGGTTCTTGGCGCCACGCACCACGCGGTTGTCGCCGTGCGGCAGCTTGCGTTTGAGCATCCAGTAGGCCAGCAGCGGCACCAGCGTGAGCGAGAAGACCAGCGCGCCGATCAAGGCCGCAGTCACCGACAGCGCCATTGGCTGGAAGATGCGGCCTTCATGGCGTTGCAGCGCAAAGATCGGGATGTGCGCCGCGATGATGATGAGCATCGAAAACAGCGTCGGGCGTCCGACCTCGTTGGCCGCGTCGATGATGGTTTCGCGCCGGTCGCGCTCGTCCATGTCCTCGCCGCGCTCGGCCAGGCGGTGCATGATGTTCTCGACCACGATCACCGCGCCGTCGACGATGATGCCGAAGTCCATCGCGCCCAGGCTCAGCAGGTTGGCCGGCACGCCCATGATCTTCAGGCCCATGAAGGTGCCCAGCAGCGCCAATGGAATCACCACCACCACGACCAGGCTGGCGCGCAGGTTCGACAGGAAGATGTAGAGCACCAGCGAGACCAGCAGCGCGCCTTCGACCAGGTTGCGGAACACCGTGCTCAGCGTCTTGTCCATGAGCCAGGTGCGGTCGTAGAACGGCACGATCTGCACGCCCGGCGGCAGGCCACGCGCATTGAGTTCGGCGATCTTGTCCTTCACGCCTTTGAGCACCACGCTCGGGTTCTCGCCTTTGCGCATGATGACGATGCCGGTGACGATGTCGTCGTCCAGGTCCTGGCCGACCACGCCCAGGCGCGGCACCGCGCCGATTTTGACCTGCGCGATGTCGCGGATCAGGATCGGGGTGCCGCCGCGTGCGGCCACCACAATGCGGCCAATGTCGTCGGGCGACTGCAGCAGGCCGATGCCGCGGATGGTGTACTGCTGCGCGCCCTGGGCCACGTAGCTGCCGCCCGCGTTGGCGTTGCCGCGCCCCAGCGCGTCCAGCAGGTTCTGGAAGGTGAGCTTGTAGGCGCGCAGCTTGTCGAGGTCGGGCTGCACCTCGTACTGCTTGATGGCGCCGCCCATGGCGACCACGTCGGCCACGCCGGGCACCTGGCGCAGTGCGCGCTCGACGGTCCAGTCCTCGACGGTGCGCAGGTCGGTGGTCGAGAGGCCGTCGCCCTTCAAGCGGTAGCGCATGATTTCGCCCACTGGCGTGGCATTGGGCGCAATCTCGGCCTGCACGCCAGGCGGCAGATCGATGCTCGACAGCCGCTCGGCCACCTGCTGGCGCGCGATGTTGACGTTGGCCGCATCGTCGTACGTGATCACGCTGAACGACAGGCCGAACTGCGTGTGCGAGAACACGCGGATCGAATTGGGCAGGCCGGCCAGAGCGACTTCGATCGGCAGCGTGACCTGCTTTTCGACCTCTTCGGGCGCACGACCGGGGTAGAGCGCGATCACCGTGACCTGGGTGTCGGTGACGTCTGGGAAGGCCTCGACGGACAGGTTCTTGAAGGCAAAGACACCGGCCGCTGCAAACAGCAGCGTGCCGAGCACGATGAACAGGGGCTGGTGCAGCGCGTAATGGATCAGGCGCTTCATTGCACGCCTTTCTTCATGGCGGCATCTTCCTGGGCCATCTGGAACTGGCGTGCCAGCAGCAGCACGTTTTGCGTGACCACTTTGTCGCCGGCGGCCAGGCCCTTGCCGACCACCACCTCGCGTGGGCCTTCATGGGCCAGCGTGACGGCGCGGGGCTCGAACACGCCGGACGCGCTCTCGACGAACACGGTGTGCACGGTGCCGCGCAGCGTGACGGCCTGCGCGGGGATGACGGCGCCGCCGGTGCGGCTTTGCTTGATGCGGGCCGTGGCCAGCATTTCGGCCTTCAGACGCCGGTCGGTATTGGCCACCAGGCCGCGGACCTTGATGGTGCGCGTGGCCGGGTCGATGGAATCGGACGCTGCCGTCACACGGCCCGCGAAGGTTTCCCCGGGGTAGGCCGACACTTCCAGCACAAATCTGTCGCCGGCACGCAGCGAAGCCAGGTCGCTCTCGCGTGCGTCGATCTGCACCCACAGCGTGGACGGGTCGGTCACCACAAACAGCGCCGGCGTGCCGGGGCCCGACTGGTCGGGCCGCACTTCCTGGCCGGGGTTCACGTTGCGTTCCACCACCACGCCGCCCATGCCGGCGGACAGGGCCAGTTGCTGGTTGACGGCCGCGCTGCTGCCGTACAGGCTGGTGCGCGCGGCGGCGCGCGCCACCTCGGCCTGGGCGCGAGCTGCGTCGGCCTCGGCCTGTTCCAGGTCCTTGCGGGCCACGATGCCGGCCTCGAACAGCTCGCGCTGGCGCCGCAGTCCTTGGTGCGCCAGGTTCTGCTCGGCGTGGGCTTTGGCCGTGTCGGCCTGGGCCTGGCCGAAGTCGGGCGAGGCCAGTGTGGCCAGGGCGCTGCCAGCCTTCACGGTCTGGCCCAGGTCGGCGCGGATGGCCGTCACGCGGCCCGCAAAGGCCGGGTAGATGCGCTGGGTGCGCTCCTCATTCCAGACCAGCCGCGCAGGCAGGTCCACGGCAATGTCCTGGCTGGGCTGCGCGGTGGTCACTTCGAGCAGCGCCAGCTGTGGATGGCCAGGCGGAAAGCGCAGCTGCGTGCTCTGTACCGTGGGCGCAGCGGCTTCGGCGGGGGCCGCAGGCGCGGCGGCTTCGCTGCACCCTGCGAGCAGTGCGCTGCCGCCCAGGGCCAAGGCCAGGGCGAGCGTGGGCAGGCCGCGAGCGGCGACAGGGGGGGCGTTGCGCGCGCACAGGCGCGGGAAAGGGGTGTGCACCATGGGGGACTCTTCGGTGAAAGGGGAAAGATCAGGGGGTGGCCAGCAGCGCTTGGGGCCGGGTGCGCAATTGCCAGGCACCCAGGGCCTTGGCGTGCTCCAGGCGGGCCGCCAGCGCTTCGAGCGCGGTGGCGCGCAGCGTGCGGCGTGCGTCGAGCAGGTCGGTCAGCGGCGTGGCGCCCTTGGCGTAGGCGAGTTCGGCGCTTTGCGCCACCTGGCGCGCGCGCGGCAGGATGCCGTTGTCGAAGCTCGCGGCGCGCTGGGCGGCACCGGCGGCGGCCTGTTGCAGGTGCTGCAGGTCGAGCACGGCCAAGCGCCGTGTTTTGTCGAGCGCGTCCTGCGCCTGGGCGTATTCGGCCTGGGCACGGGCGATTTCGCCTTCGTAGTGGTAGCCCCATTGCAGTGGCACCGACACACGCAGCTCCACCAAGCGGTTGGAGGTGCCGGGAAAGTGGTCGTACGAGGCGCCCACGGTCCAGTCGGACTTGCGCTGGGCGCTGGCGTGGTCGCGTGCGGCCTGGGCGGCCTGGACGCGGGCCAGCGCGGCGCGCACATCGGCGCGGGCTTCTGCTGCCGCGTTCAAGTCGAACGCGCTGTCCGGCGTGGCGGGCAGCGCCGGCCAGTCGGTTCCTGCCGCTTCCACGGCCGCGGCGCTGGCGGTGATCTGCGCCAGCGCGAGGGCTGCCTGCTGCCGCTCCAGCGCCGCGGTTTGCGTCTCGGCGCGGACGCGCTCGGCTTCGATGCTGGTGCGTGCCGCATCCTGCACGGACAAATCGCCCGCTTGCACGCGCCGCGCGGCCAGGCGCGCCAGCGCGCTGGCGCTGCGTTCGATCTCGGCGGTCTCGCGCAGCCGCTCTTGCGCGGCCAGCAGGTCGTAGTAGGCCGACAGCGCGGCCTGCAACTGCTGGGTCTGCACATCCTCGACGTCGGCCTGGGCGGCATCGGCATGGCGCTGCGCGGCCTGGGTGCGCAGGGCGCGCTTGCCGCCGCGCTCCCAGGTCCAGTCGATGCCTATGGACTTGTCGATGCGCTTGCGCGCCACCAGGCTGCCACCGCCTATGCCGTTTTGCAGGTCGATGGACGCGGCCTTGGCGCTGAGCACGGGGGCGGGAGCGTGGTCGGCGCTGAGCACGTCGGCGCGCGCTGCGGCCAGCGCGTGGCGCGCCTGGGCCACGTCGCTGTTGTCGCGCGCGGCTGCCAGCGCCTGTGCCAGCGTGAGTTGCGGGGAGGGGGGCTGTGCGCTGTTTTGGGCCCAGCCGGGCAGGGCGCAGGCCACGGCGGAGAGAAGGATCAACTGTCGTATGCTCATCCAGCGTTTATCGTTGCGCCCGCCTGACCGCTGCCTGACCTGGGCGATCCGTAAAAATGCGTACACCTGCTCCCTTGCTGCCCCTGCCCGAATGCGAATCCTGGTCATAGAAGACGATGCCGTGCTGCGCGGCGTGATGCTGCGCAGCCTGACGGATGCCGGCCACCGCGTGGATGCCGCCGCCAGCGTGGTCGAGGCGCACCATTTTTGGTGCGTGCAGCCCTTCGATGCGGTGCTGCTGGACCTGAACCTGCCCTACGATGCCGCGCCCGACAGCCCCATGGGCAGCGGGCTGGCGGCGCTGCGCGCGGCGCGCGCACGTGGCGACCGCACGCCCGTGCTGGTGCTGACCGCGCGCGACCGCACCGAGGACCGCATTGCCGGCCTGGACGCGGGTGCCGACGACTACCTGGGCAAGCCGTTCGAGCTGGCCGAGGTGGAGGCGCGCTTGCGCGCGCTCGCGCGCCGCACCCAGGGCACGGACGACCGCACCGTGGCCGGAGCGCTGGTGCTCGACCGGCGCGCCCGGCGTTTCACGTTGCACGGTGCGCCGCTGGAGCTGCCGGCACGCGAGTTCGAGGTGCTGTGGGAACTGATGACCCCGCCGGGCCGCGTGGTCAGCAAGCGCAGCCTGTCGGAAAAGCTCTCGGGCTTCGATGACACGCTGGGCAACAACGCACTCGAAGCCTTCATATCACGCCTGCGCAAGAAGCTGACCGACAGCGGCGCCGGCATCCGCACGCTGCGTGGCCTGGGCTACATGCTGGAGGCGCAGCCTCCGGCCGGGCCGTGAATCCGGTGGCCGCGGCCGGCGCGCCGGCGCCGCTTCCGTCCCTGCGTTCGCGCCTGCTGCACCATGTGCTGGGGCCGCTGGCGTTGACGTGGCTGGCGGGCACGGTGGTGTCGGTGCTGGTGGCCGGGGGCTTCACCCAGCGCGCGTTCGATCGCTCGCTGCTCGACGATGCCTACGCCGTGGCCGCCAACGTGCGCAGTGTGGACGGCGCGCTGGAGTTCGCGCTGACCTCGCGCGAAGTCAAGGCAGTGCTGTTCGACCAAGTGGAGACGGTGTATTTCGCGGTACTGCGCCCCAATGGCTCGGTGCTGACCGGCAACCCCGGTTTGCCCGTGCCGCCGCCACGCGACGACGATGCGTACCGCTTTTCCGACATCCGTTTCGAGGGCCAGGCGCTGCGCGCAGTGCGCCTGCAACTGGAGGTGCCCGCGGCCTTCGAAGTATTGATGGCGCAGACCACGCGCGGGCGCAGCGCCCTGCTGCGCAGCGTGCTGCTGTACTCGGTGGTGTCGCAGGCGCTGCTGCTGCTGGGGCTGGCGGCGTGGCTGCGCCGGGCGATCCAGGAAGAGCTGCGGCCCCTGACCGCGCTGCAGCAGGCGCTGGACCGGCGCGACGCGCGCGACCTGGCGCCCGTGCCGGTGCAGGCGTCCACGCGCGACCTACAGCGCCTGGGCACGGCCGTGAACGCCCTGCTGGCGCGTGTGGCCCAGGGCGTGCGCGCGCAGCGCGAGTTTGCCGGCAATGTGGCGCACGAGCTGCGCACGCCGCTGGCCGGCATCCGCGCGCTGACCAACTACGGCTTGGCGCAGAAAGAGCCGGCCGTCTGGCGCGAGCAACTGGGCGCCATCGTGCACAGCGAGGCGCGCGCCAGCCACCTGATCGACCAATTGCTGGCGCTGGCCTTGGCCGACGAGGTGCGCGGCGACCTGCCGCGCCAGACGGTGCGGCTCGACGAGCTGGTGCGCCAGACCGTGCTGCAGTTTCTGCGCCGCGCCGACGCGGCCGGCGTGGACTTGGGCGCGCGCGGGCTGGACCGGACGGTCGCCGTGCAGGGACAGGCGCTGCTGATCGAGGGCGTGCTCAACAACCTGATCGACAACGCGCTGCGCTACGGCGTGCCAACGGCGCCGCAGACGCCGCCAAGCGTGACGGTGGAGCTGTCGCGCCTGGCGGGCCAGGTGGTTCTGTCGGTGCTCGACAACGGGCCGGGCCTGACGGCCGAGCAGCGCCAGCACCTGCTGCAGCGCTGGGCCCAGGGCCGCGAGGGCGAGCGCCTGGGCCAGGGCGCGGGCCTGGGCCTGGGCATCGTGGCGCGCTATGCCGAGCTGCTGGAGGCGCGCCTGGAGCTCGATGCCGGACCCCAGGGCGTGGGCTTGTGCGTGCGCCTGGTGTTCATGCCACTGTGAGCGCTGAATTCCTGATTTGATAGCGCCACGCGCTTGCTGCACCAGCGTTAGGGGCGGTTTTGACCGTTTTTTTGAGGCTGCGATGACCTTCCCCGCCGTGGGGGCGGGCGGCGCAGGGCGCGGTGTGGGCCGCGGCTGGCTTCTCAGAACAGCGTGGGGTAGTCGGTATAGCCTTCGGCGCCGCCGCCATAGAAGGTGGCGCGGTCGGGCGGGTTCATCGGCGCGCCGCGCTGCAGGCGCTCGACCAGGTCGGGGTTGGCGATGAACGGCCGGCCAAAGGCGACGATGTCGACGCCGCTCTCGACCGCGGCCTCCGCCAGGGCCTTGTCGTAGGCGTTGTTCACCATCCAGGCGCCCGTGCCGCCGGCCTTGCGGTAGACATCGCGCAGGGCGGCGTAGTCGAACGGGCGCTCGGCCAGCTCGCGCGGCCCGCCGGTAGCGCCTTCGATCAGGTGCACGTAGGCCAGGCCCAGCGGTGCCAGCTGCGCGAGCACATAGTCGAATAGCTGCTGCGGATCGGCGTCGGTGATGTCGTTGGCCGGGGTCACGGGCGATAGGCGGATCGCGGTGCGCTCGCCGCCGATTTCGTCGACGATGGCGCGCACCACTTCGAGCAGCAGGCGCGCGCGGTTCTTGATGCTGCCACCGTAGTCGTCGGTGCGCTGGTTGGCACCGGTTTTCAGGAACTGGTCGAGCAGGTAGCCGTTGGCGCCGTGGATCTCGACGCCGTCGAAGCCGCAGGCGATCGCGTTGCGCGCCGCGTGGCGGTAGTCCTGCACGATGCCGGGCAGCTCATCGAGGTCGAGCGCGCGCGGCATCGAGGTTTCCACGAAGGTGGGCACGCCGTCCTTGATCAGCACGGTCTTGGTGTGGGCGCGGACGGCCGAGGGTGCCACGGGCGCGGCGTTGCCGGGCTGCAGCGTGGTGTGCGAGACGCGGCCCACATGCCACAGCTGCACGACGATCTTGCCATCGGCCTGGTGCACGGCCTCGGTGACGCGCTTCCAGCCGTCGAGCTGCTCGGTGCTGTAGAGGCCCGGCACGTCGGCATAGCCCTGGCCCTGCGGGCTGATCGCGGTGGCCTCGGTGATCAGCAGGCCGGCGCTGGCGCGCTGCGCGTAGTACTGCGCCATGAGCGGCGTGGGAATCGCGCCGGGCGCGCGGTTGCGCGTGAGCGGGGCCATGGCGATGCGGTTTTTCAAGTGCAAGGCACCCGCGGTCATGGGTTGGTAAAGGCGAGAGGACATGGACGGGCCTGTGCGTGAGGGGGTGAAAGAAAGCCAAGGACAATGCACAAGCCTACCGCGCGGCGTGGATGCATGCAGCGGACGCTGGCTTTACCATGGTTCAGGAGAATCGCCATGTCCCACGTTGCCCCCCCTGCGCACCCGGCACCCGCCCCGGCGCCCGCAACAGCCCCACCCGTGGCAGTGCCATCCGATCCGGAACAATGGCCCGGCCTGCAGAAAAGCACGCTGGACTTTCCGGTGGTCGGCATGGGGGCCTCGGCCGGCGGGCTGGCGGCGCTGCAGCGGTTCTTCGACCACATGCCGTCGCAGTCGGGCATGGCGTTCGTGGTGGTGCTGCACCTCTCACCCCAGCACCCCAGCAGCGCCGATGCCATTCTGCAGCGCCACACCCGCATGGCGGTGGTCCAGGTGACCGGCCCGGTGCCGGTCCAGCCCGACCACATCTACATCATCCCGCCCAACCAAGACCTGTTGATGAACGACGGCCGGCTCGAGCTGCGCGCGCCCGTGCGGGTGCACGGACCGCATGTCGCCATCGACCTGTTCTTCCGCACCCTGGCGCACGTGCAGGGGTCGCGCGCGCTGGGCGTCGTGCTCTCGGGCACGGGCGCCGACGGTGCCGTGGGCCTCAAGCGCATCAAGGAAAAGGGCGGCGTGGCGCTGGTGCAGGCGCCCGACGACGCCGAGTTCGCCGAGATGCCCAGCGCCGCCATCGCCACGGGGGCGGTGGACTTCGTGCTGCCGGTGGCGGACATGCCCCAGCGCCTGCTGGACCTGTGGAACAACGCCCGGCGCATCTGGCTGCCGGAGACGGTCGAGAGCGGCGAGAAGCTGCCGTCTCCACCCAGCGCCGCCGATGCGCAGCGCGCCGAGAAGGCGCTGCAGGACGTGATGGCGCTGCTGCGCCTGCGCACCGGGCACGACTTTCGCCACTACAAGCGCGCCACGATGCTGCGCCGCATCGAGCGGCGCATGCAGGTGTGCGAGGTGCCCGACCTGAACGCCTACTGCGAACACCTGCGCACCCACGCCGAGGAGACCGGCCTGCTGCTGCAGGACATGCTGATCAGCGTGACCAACTTCTTCCGCGACCGCGAGGCCTTCGAGGCGCTCGAACGCGAAGCGATTGCGCCGCTGCTGGCCGAGCGCGCCGCCAATGAGCCGTTGCGCGCCTGGGTGGCGGGGTGTGCCACCGGCGAAGAGGCGTATTCGCTCTCGATCCTGCTGCACGAGGCGGCGCAGCGGCGCGGTGGAGGCGGCATGGCACCGGCGCAGGTGTTTGCCACCGACATCGACGAGCGCGCGCTGGCGCTGGCGCGCACCGGGCTGTATGGGCCCTGCATCGCCACCGACGTGGCACCGGAACGCCTGGCGCAGTACTTCACGTGCGAGCCGTCTGGCTACCGGGTGGGCAAGGCGGTGCGCGAGCCGGTGCTGTTTGCCGCGCACAACGTGCTGCGCGATCCGGCGTTCTCGCGCCTCGATCTGATCTGCTGCCGCAACCTGCTGATCTACGTGAGCAGCGAGGCGCAACTCAGCATCCTCGAGATGTTCCGCTTTGCGCTGCGCCCCGGTGGCTACCTGTTCCTGGGCACGTCCGAGTCGGCCGACGCCGCAGGCGAGCTGTTCACCGTGGTGGACAAGAAAAACCGCATCTACCAGGCCAACCCGCGCGCGCCCGGGCATGGGGTGCGCCATCTGCCGCTGTCGGCGCTCTCGGGTCCCGACCGGCGCCACCTGCTGCCGCAGGGACCGGTGTTGCGCGAGAGCAGCCGCGCGGCGGTGGCCGAGCTGCACGCGCGCGCCATCTGTGCCTGCGCGCCGCCGAGCCTGCTGGCCGACCACCGGCTGCATATCCTGCACCTGTCGGACGGCGCCGCGCGCTACCTGCAGCAAGGCGGCGGCCCGCCCACCGCCGAGCTGCTGGCCAGCGTGCACCCGGACTTGCGCATCGAACTGCGCACCGCGCTGTTCCAGGTCGCGCAAATCGGCCAGGCGGTGCGCACTCGCAGCATCCACTTCGAGCACGGGGGGGTGGCCCGCCATATCCGGCTGGCGGTCACGCCGGTGCCCGCGCCCGCGCCAGACACCTCCGCCGAGCCGCACAGCGCCGAGCCGCTGATGCTGGTGGTGTTCGAGGACGCCGAGCAGGCTGCCACGGCGGAGCACGGCGCGGCCGGCGACAGCACCGACCGCCAGCTCATTGGCCAGCTCGAGGCCGAGCTCGACCAGCTGAAGAGCCACCTGCGCAACACCGTCGAGCACGCCGGCATCTCGACCGAGGAACTCAAGGCGTCGAACGAGGAACTGCAGGCCATCAACGAGGAACTGCGCTCGGCCACCGAAGAGCTCGAGACGAGCAAGGAAGAGCTGCAGTCGATGAATGAGGAGCTGATCACCGTCAACTACGAGCTCAAGACGCGCGTCGAGGAGGCCAGCAAGACCAACGACGACCTGCAGAACTTCCTCGCCTCGACCGACATCGCCACGCTGTTCATTGACGAGGCGATGCGCATCAAGCGCTTCACGCCGCAGGTCGCGAGGCTGTTCAACGTGATTGCCAGCGACGTCGGCCGGGCGCTGCAGGACATCACGCACCGGCTCGACTACGACGATCTGGCGCAGGACCTGCACAGCGTGCTGCAGGACCTGCGCACCGTCGAGCGCCCGGTGCGCAGCCTGGACGCGCGCCACTACCTGGCGCGCCTGCGCCCCTACCGCACGGTGGACAACAAGATCGCCGGCGCGGTGCTGGCGTTCGTCGATGTGACCGAACTGCGGCAGGCCGAGCAGCGCGTGCGCGCCAGCGAGGAGCGCCTGCGCCTGGCGGCGCTCACCACGCGCGACTACATCATCGTGACGCTCGACGACGACGGCCTGATCACCTCGTGGAACGAGGGCGCGCGGCGCGTGTTCGGCTACCAGGACCAGGAGGTGCTGGGCCAGCACATCCGCCTGATCTTTACGCCCGAGGACTGCGCCAGCGGCGTGCCCGAGGACGAGATGCGGCGCGCGCGCGAAACCGGCCGTGCCGAGGACGAGCGCTGGCACCTGCGCAAGGACGGCTCGATCTTCTACTGCAGCGGCGTGATGACGCAGCTGCGCGACAGCAGCGTGTCGGGCTTTGTCAAGATTGCCCGCGACATGACCGGCAGCAAAACCCAGGAAGCCGAGCGCGAGGCGATGCTGGAGCGTGAGAAGCTGGCCAGCAGCGAGGCGCGCGCGGCCAACGAACTCAAGGACCAGTTCCTGGCCGTGATGTCGCACGAGCTCAAGCACCCGCTCAACCTGATCCAGGTCAGCACCGAGCTGCTGGCGCGCCTGCCCGAGCTGCAGGGCGTGGCCATGGCGCAGCGCGCCAGCGACAACATCCGCAGCGCCGTGCGCAGCCAGGCCAAGCTGATCGACGACCTGCTGGACCTCTCGCGCGTGCGCACCGGCAAGCTGCAGCTGAACCTCGAAGCGGTGGCCGTCGAGGCCGTGGCCGCGATCGTGGAAATCGCCGGTGTGGACGCCCAGCGCAAGGGCGTGGCGCTGCACTGGGTGTGCGAGGCGCCCGAGCTGCAGCTGTGGTGCGACCGCGTGCGCACCGAGCAGATCGTCTGGAACCTGCTCCACAACGCGCTCAAGTTCACGCCCACCGGCGGCAGCGTGACCGTGGCGCTGGCGCAGCGCGGCGCCTTTGCGCAGCTGACGGTGGCCGATACCGGCGTCGGCATTGCGCCCGAATTCCTGTCCCAGGTGTTTGGCCTGTTCTCGCAGGGGGGCGCCGCCTCGGCACGCCGCGGTGGCCTGGGCATCGGGCTGGCGCTGGTGCAGGAACTCAGCAGCGCGCAGGGCGGCGAGGTGAGCGTCGTGTCGGACGGCCTCGGCAAAGGCACCACGTTCACGGTGCTGTTGCCGCTCGTCGGCGGCGGCGAGCCCAGGGCCGAGGCCGCGGCGGCGGCGTCGGCCCTGCAGGGGCTGCGCGTGCTGTTGGTGGACGACATGGAGGATGCGCTGCTGCTGTTTGCCGTGGTGCTCGAAAACGAGGGGGCCGACGTGGACACCGCCAGCAGCGGCGCCGCGGCGCTGGACCTGGCGGCGCTGAACACCTACGACCTGCTGATTTCGGACATTGGCATGCCGGGCATGGACGGCTACGCGCTGCTGGCGGCGCTGCGCCAGATGCCGGGCCATGGGCAGGTGCGCGCCATCGCCATGACCGGCTATGGCCGCAATGCCGATGCCGAGCGCGCGCGGCGCGAAGGCTTCGACGCCCACGTCACCAAGCCGGTCGACTT